>JAQIBK010000146.1 GCA_027859125.1 Actinomycetota bacterium
ACCTTCACACGGTAGAAGTCACTGGTTCAATCCCAGTATCGCCCACCAGCGCATTTTGAGGCCTCGGTATCACACCGGGGCCTCTTGTTCAGTACTATGAATACTGGCGAACGAAGACAAAGTTCTTGTTCCCTTCGTTGGACGCCATAAGATACCCAGCGGCCTTCAACGCTCTGATAGCATGCAACGTTCTGCCGTACCGCGTCCTCCCTGGACCCATACCTTCCAGAGCCCAGTGGTGAAACTCAATGAGTATCTGGCGAGGGAATATTTGGGATCTGAGCATGTCTTCGATGACAGTGTACTCGGCACCCTCGATATCGAGTTTCAGGAGGTCTATGTACTCATGTCTGAGTTCCCTCATAGTGGTCTCCAGTCTCTTGACGGAGACCGTGTATGACCGCGCTTTCGTCGACGGTCTATTGATTATCGTGTGAGAGACCTCGTCCTGGTTCTCCGGCGGGCAGAAGGACGCGTCACCATCGAACGCGGCCAACCCCCAATTATGCATGATGAAGGAGTCTGGGAAGTCCTGCGCCGCTACCCATTCGATTGACTGCAGAGTAGGGTCAAACGCATGCACGTGAACTTGGAGCTGTTCGGACAACTCCACCTCGAACGAGGCATCCAAGCCGATGCCGAAGGAGTACACAACGGAGTCAGCCTGCACGTCATCAACTGAGAAGTCGGCCCCACCGTAAGAAGATCCAAGTCGACGAATAGCGACATTTCTGTCAGCAGTACCGAACAGCATCCGACCGATGGCCGCGCGCGCGGACTTCTTCAGACCCACAGCGAAACTCTCCTATCTACGTCCTCTACCCAAAAGGGTCACCCCCGAGGCTGTGTGCAAGTCATGCCGCGCATCGCCTCGCTCAAGCATGTCGCAGAATACCCTAACGAACTACGTTGCGAAAGGGACTGTACCGAGCGGTCACGACTCCTAGTTGGCGTTTCGCAGGTACAAACGCCCCTTCCAAGCCCTCGAAAAGGACCCAAAAGGGGCGTTCTATCAATCATGGTGGGCGCTGTTTGATGAGTTTCGAACCACAAAGGCCCCGAACCCCGAGGTTCGAGACCTGTAGTGTTTGTGGGCGATTGTAGGTAGGCTTGTAGCAAATAGGTGCTAGGAATCAGGAGCATCCATACGCGCCACCGGAGCTCGCTCATTTCTCCAACTCCTCAACAGTTGCACACATCCGGGAGTCAAGGAGGCCTTCGGGCGGTACTCGTGGCTGGTGCCCTGTATCGCCATACTTTGGAATCCCATCGTTCCGGTGCACCTACTGAAGATCATTTGGTGACCGCTAGACTACTTCGCCTCAATCGCTTCGCTTGCAGTAATGCCTCGCGCATCAGGATTGATTGCACGGGCGCGGCAACTCTGAGAGATCAATCACCGGTATCTTGGCAGAAGCGGACACGAGCCTACCTACAATCGCCCACCATATACACCGAGACCTCGGCGCAAGCTGCTGGGGCCTCCTCAGTTCCGTCGCCTCACGGGCGCAGGATCACCGTCAACATCCGGGTTCCCCGTGGTTGCCGCAGCAGTTCTTGCGCGTGGTTGCCTTCTTGAAGTTGTT
This sequence comes from Actinomycetota bacterium, assembly GCA_027859125.1. GTDB lineage: Bacteria > Actinomycetota > Coriobacteriia > Anaerosomatales > UBA3086 > UBA3086. The sequence goes on from JAQIBK010000146.1 coordinate 1,587, forward strand.
GCGCACGACCAGTCTCATCTTGGTCGACAAGGGCATGTCCTGCCTCATGTTCGCTTTGAACGCGTCGGTACTGGGTTTGGACTCATACGTGCACATGTCGTCTCCTCACGGGCATCAGCTGCAGCACCGATTCTTGCATCCCATGCTACGCCCACGCTGCCCAGTTAGCGATCTCGCTGTAGGCCGGATGAATTCCGATTGTGTCCTTGATCGTCGTGGATGTGGCGCCCGCCCTCATTGCGACAGCCAGGCCATATGCGATGTCACTGGCCGTCGGACCGGCGATGTGAACTCCGATGAGGCGCTCGTCCTCTGTCGCGAACAGGAACTTGATCATGCCGTCCTGTTCATTCTCCACGATCGCCGCACCGAGGTACTCAAAGCTCTGCATCGCAACGTGATACTCGATTCCCTGTGCCTCGGCCTGCGCCTCTGTGAGCCCGACCTGTGCGAGTTGGGGCACGGTGAACACCGTGGTCGGTACTATATGACAGTCGGGTATGGTCAGATCTCCGTCGATGGATGCGGCTACCGTGCGACCCTCGTATGAGGCGACAGGCGTCTGCATCATGCCCCCTGCCACGTCGCCTGCGAGCCATATCTTCGGATTGGTGGTCCTCAGACGAGCGTCCGCGACGATTCGTCCGAGATCGTCCAGCTCAACTCCAGCGATGTCCAGCATCAGTCCGCCAATCGCCGGGCGTCTTCCTATTGCCGCCAGAACGCGATTCGCGCCCAGAGTGGCAGTTGTCCCGGTCGCATTGTCAGTGACCTCCACTGAGATGTCCTCGGGCGCTCCTGCCAGGGACGTGACACGGCTGCTGGCAACGAACTCAACACCCAGCCGCTCCAAGTGGCGTCGAGCCACGTCCACAGCGTCCGGATCCATTGACGGCATCGGCCGCGGCCCGCTCATCACGAGGGTGACGCGCGAGCCCAGCGACGCGAAGATGCCTGCGAACTCCATCCCCACGTATCCGCCGCCTGCGATGAGCAGGTGCTCCGGGAGCTCTGGATAGCGCAACGCCTCCGAGCTGCTGCCGGCGAGATCACCGCCGGGAATCTGCAGCGCTCTCGGCTCGGACCCTGTGGCCAGAACGCACGCGTCCATGGCGATCTCCCTGCCATCGACCACCACGGTATCCGGGGAGGAGAACCTGGCGTCACCCTTGATCAGCTCGATCCCGCGCTCGGACAGGATAGCCTCCTGGTCGCCGGCGTACGTCTCCTGTGAGTGCCACTTCCACGCCAGAACGGTCTGCCAGTCGACTGTTGCTCCATTGAGATCGATTCCGAATCTGTCGGCGTCGGCTACGTATCTCATCATCTTGGCCGAGGTGTACAGGGCCTTCTTTGGCATGCATCCGCGCCACAGACATGTACCACCGACCCGGTCCCTCTCGACCATGGTCACTCGCCAACCTTTGGTGGCCAATGTGCGAGCCGCACCGGACCCGGCTGCGCCACTACCGATCACCACCACATGTTGAGACTCACTCATGGCCTCTCCTCTGATAGACTGACTAGCCGTGATTATCTCCTTGGACAGCATCACAAAAACCTTTGGCGCTCGGATTCTATTCTCCGAGGCCTGTTTACGTGTGGGCGCACGTCATCGTGTGGCCCTCGTGGGTCCGAACGGTGCTGGCAAGACGACGCTTCTGGAGATCATCTCCGGGAACCTCACACCGGATAGTGGTGTAGTGACACTCGCCAAGGGTGCCGTGGTCGGATATCTCCGGCAAGAGGCCATCGAAATGGGCGGTCGCACCTTGCTGGCGGAAGCGCTGTCGGCTGTGGAGCACGTCACGACGCTCGAGCACAGGCTCTCGGTACTTGAATCAGAGATCGTTGAGACGGAAGTCGGGCCTGAGCAAGAGCGTCTGCTCGAGGAGTATGGTCGCTCACGTGAGCAGTTCGAGCGGCTGGGTGGCTACACGGCTGAATCCGAGGCCAAGGCGGTCCTGGGCGGTCTCGGCTTCACGGTCGAGGATCACGAGCGCAT
>JAQIBK010000038.1 GCA_027859125.1 Actinomycetota bacterium
TGTCCTCGCGAAGTTCCCGTACTCGATTCTCGACTCGGTTAGCACGCATGAGATCCGGGTGCTCGCGATTGCTCACCAGCTACGTCGACCGTTCTACTGGAGAGGCCGCAAATAGGCAGGGCGTGGGTCTAACCCCGGCTTCGAGCAGAACGCCGCGAGGTAGAATCGACACGCAGGCGCTCGGCGTCTGCTCAAGCCGAAACACGTTAGATGCCCTGCTGGTCTACCGGTGACAGATTGCGAATCATGAGCTGGTCCTCATCGCGCTCTGCGACGACCACGAAGCCAAGCTTCACGTACATTCTCGCCGCGCAATTGGCCCTGTCGACACTCAGTGACGTTCGCGCATAGGCGGATTGAGCGAGGATCTCGATCAGTCTGCACATCAAGCGCGTCCCGATTCCTTTGCTCCGGTACTCAGGTAGGAGCGATATCGCGAGCTCCGGAGTCATCTCATCGACGTATCCGTATCCCGGAGGGTCTCCGCCCAGCACCCTTGCCCAGGCCGCACCTACCACCTTCCCGTCAACCTCAGCGACCAGGCCGCGGTCATGCGGGCGGCTTCCGAAGTCCTCGATGTAGATACGGACCCGGGGTTCGTTGACGACGCTGCGCGGTATGGGCTGTTCGGGGTCACGTTGGTACACGGCCAGATAGAGGAACTCCTCCAGCAATGGATAGTCCTCGACGTCGATCTCTCGAATGGTCACCATCGGCATTCGCGTCTTCCGGTTCAGGAGGCAACGGTGCCCTTCACTATACAGTCGCCCTGCCGGCAGGCATCTAACAGAGGTTTCGAGCGGACGGGGCAAGGTATAGCATGGAAGAAAGCGGCAAATCCGCCGCTCAAACTTAGACACGCTAGGCCTAGGAGGAGCGAGTGCCCTTTACTCCGTATCACATGGGACCGGGCCTTCTCGTGAAGGCGATACTCCGGGGCAGCTTCAGCCTGATGGTGTTCGGATGGACGCAGGTCCTGATGGACGTGCAGCCGCTGATCGTGATGGTCACGGGTCAAGGCGAACTCCACGGGTACACCCACACCTACCTTGGCGCGGTGCTGATCGGTGCTGCTGCCGCCGTGACCGGGAAGCCTGTCTTTGAGTGGTCGCTTTCCGCTGCCGCACCCACGCGACGCCGACGGGTCCGGGTCACATGGAGGGTGGTGCTGCTCAGCGGCTTCCTCGGCTCGGCCAGCCACGTCGCACTCGACAGCATCATGCACTCTGACGTGCGGCCGTTTGCACCCGTCTCATCCTCCAACGCGCTGCTGGGTCTACTCTCGAGATCGGAGCTTCACGACGTCCTCATCTACTCGGGCATGGTTGGGATGGTGCTCTACTTGGTGGCGAGCGCCATCGCCTCCAGGCCTAACAAGCGCTTCCAGCAGAAAGCACGCCCGAGTCAGGTAGACTCGGGCAAGAAGCGCTAAGAGGCGCGCTTCAGCTCAAACCTAAACACGTTAGAACGACAGTCGCCTTCGATTCCTAGAGGGTTTCCGCCATTGCATGTACCAATTGTGGTACACTTCTTGCATGAGCGATCCTAGTGACAAGCAGCCAATCCTGTCGGTGGTGTTCTACATCACTTCGGCGGGAACCGAGCCCGTTCGGGAATGGCTGTTGAAGCTCACACGAGATGATCGACGCGCCGTCGGCTTCGACATCAAGACCGCCCAATACGGTTGGCCGCTCGGTATGCCGCTCATCCGCAAGCTCGAGCCGGGCTTATGGGAGGTCCGCTCACATATCGCGGATGGGATCGCTAGGGTGCTGTTCACGGTGGACGGCCCCAAGATGGTGTTGCTTCACGGATTCGTGAAGAAGTCGCAGAAGACGCCGGCGGCGGACCTGAAGGTGGCCAAGCAACGTCTCGCGAACCTGCGGAAGGAGTGATCATGGTCGACAAAAAGCACATCGGTGGCGATTTCGACGACTTCCTGCACGACGAGGGTATCCTCGACGATGCGGAGGCCGTCGCGACCAAGCGGGTGATCGCGTTCCAGATCTCGCAGGAGATGGAGCGTGCCCACATCACGAAGGCTGAACTCGCACGCAGGATGAAGACGAGTCGTCCCGCAGTCGAGCGCCTGCTCGATCCGGCGAATCCTTCCGTGACGCTCTCTACCTTGGAGCGAGCGGCAACCGCCGTGGGCAAGCGGCTCAAAGTGCAGTTGACCGCATAGTTGAGTGCGTTCTAACAATGGCTTCAACCTGACGGCCAGAAGGTAGACTGACCTGAAGGCACCTGCGCCGCAGGTTCAGCCAAAACACGTTAGGCCCGTCAAGGGAGAGCGATGGAGAGCTTCGAGGAGAAGATGGCTCGCGTTCTCGGCGAACGCGTCGAGGTCGTCGACTACGATCCCGCGTGGCCCGCGCTCTTCGAGGCTGAGGCCGCACGACTTGCCGCCTTCTTCCCGCCCGGGTCGCTTCAGTCCGTCGAACACGTCGGCAGCACGGCTGTGCCGGGCCTAGCCGCGAAGCCGATCATCGATATCCTTGTCGGCGTCGACGACTTCGACCTCATCCTGGATCAGGTGGCTCCGGCGATGGAGCAAGCGGGCTACGACTACTTCTTCCGGCCAGACTTCGGCGATGACGGCCCCCGCTACCCGTGGTTCATCGGCCGCGACAGCTCCGGTGTCCGTGTCTCGCACATCCATGTCGCGCTCATCGATGATCTCTCGCAGTGGAATCGTGTGGTCTTCCGCGACTACCTCAGGGACCACGAAGATGCTGCGCTTGAATACGCTGCGCTCAAGCGTGATCTGGCAGCACGGTTCGCTGACGACCGAGAGGCGTACACGCTCGCAAAGACGACGTTCATCGGCCAAGCGGTGGCACGCGCTCGGGCGAATGCCTGACCCGCGTATCAGTCGACGGCGCAAATTTATGGCATGAAAGAAAGCGGCACAACCCGCCGCTCAAACCTAGACACGTTAGGCCGACGGGTTCGGGGGCATCGGTGAGCACTCTCAGCAGCGACTTGGAAGAGTTGCGCGAGCAACTCAGCAAGGGCTCCGTGCAGCGGGCCTACGCAGCGATTGTCGGATACATGTCACGACTTCGCACGCATTTCGCGGGCACGCAAGGCGAGCGAGCGGTCTCTGGCCTGTATCAGGGCTACTTCGACATGACCTACTTCGCGCTGTTCCCTCCTGCACTCAAGTCACGCGGCCTGAAGCTCGCCATCGTCTTCGACTACGAGAAGTTCGATTTCGAGGTTTGGCTGGCAGCGCGCAATCGGAATGTGCAGCGACAGTACTGGGAGCTGCTCAAGGATAATGGCTGGTCAGAGTACCGTCTTGTTGAACCCGCAGTAGGCATTGACGCGATCGTCGAGCACAGCGTAACGGACGTGTTTGACCTTGCTGAATCCGCAGCGCTCACGTCGCGGATCGATGCAGCAGCGATGGCGTTTCTCGTTGATGTGGAGCGCTTCCTCGACATTCACGATCCACAGTAGGCGGTCTGAATTCAAGTTTGAAGTGCAACACTTCCTTTGAGACCGCCTACGATTGTGCATAGCATTCCTCCGGTGTTCTGTAGCCGAGCCGTTTCCTCGGTCGTGTGTTGAGTTTGGCCACTATCGCTTCTAGGTCGGCCTGCCCGGTCTTGGCCATGCTCGTCCGCTTCGGCAGGTACTGGCGGATCAGCCCGTTCGTGTTCTAGTTGGTCCCGCGTTCCCAGGAGTGGTGCGGGGTGGCGAAGTAGAACGGTATGCCAGTGGCCTCCTCGACGAGCTTGTGCCCGTGAAACTCGGTGCCGTTATCAGCCGTGATCGTCTTGAAGCGCTCGGGCTGCCTCTCGATGATCTCGACGGTGCGAGCAGTCGCGTCGTCCGCACAGTGGCGGGCGAGCTTGCCCATCTGCAGGTAGCCGGCCGTTCGAAGATATGGCGTTCACCAGGCAGTCTTCCTCGGCTGTCGTGACTCCGGTAGCGT
>JAQIBK010000042.1 GCA_027859125.1 Actinomycetota bacterium
TTGAATCCTGGCCGTGATCTCCGATGAGCCATCGTCCACGATCCCCAATCGCGGAGAAGGCTCGAACAGGGAGCCGAACGCGACTTGGAAGACCAGTGTCAGTGCGAATGGCAGGATTATGGCGTAGAGAAAGAATGGCGAGCGGGGACCGAGAGCAAGATCCTTGCGCAGCACCTTCCAGATGCGTCCGAGACTCATAGTGACTCCACCTTCCTCTTGAGCGAGACAAGGCCGGTTCCAAAGAGCACCACGAGCCATGCCGCCGCATACGCGAGCGACTGCCATGATTCAGCCCACGTCGCTCCGTAGATGGTCGCTCCGACCAACACATCCATGACCGGGAAGGTCGGAATGGCCTTGACCCATGTCGCGGCTGATCCCGGGTAGAGCACCGAGAAAGTCGGGATGATCAGCGGGATCACGAACAACATGGAGTAGAACAGCTGCCCCATGAAGTCCTTGCCCGCAGATCCGACTATCATGGAGACACCTGTGAACATCATGGAACCGATGAGGATCGCCACGAACAGCAACGACCAGTTCTGGGCCGTGAAGGCTCCCACGAGAGCAAGCACTATCAATCCCTGAGTCAGCGCCAGACCGGTACCGAATATCGTCTTGGCGATCAGGAAGTCCGAGACCTTCACGGGAGTGATCAGCACGGCTGTCACGGTGCGCTGCAAGACCTCTACCGAGATCAGTGACGCCATGGCAAGGCACTCGACCAGAAGGATCATGAACGCCAGCATCGGCCTCATCTTCTGGCGAATCGAGACCTGTTCACCCGCACGATCCTGACCCAGCACGATCGCGTCGTCGGCTGGCATATCGACCGGAAGCTCCTGACCCGCGAGCTGATACGCAGCCTCGCGGACGAAGCTCTGCATTGCTCCTTGGATCTCCTTCGGCACCGCCGCATCCGAGTAGACTCTGACAGTGATGTCATCTTGCTTGGCCGCGACATCCGTGATGAATCCGTCGGGAAATGCGATACCTATGTCCACATTCACGCGATCGGCATCCTTGGGCTTGTCCTCTTTGGCTTCTACATCACGAAAGACCGAATCGCCTGCATCGGTGCGCCAGAGTTCCAGAGTTCCCTCGATAACTGCGGTCATCTGCGCCTCATCTTCGAACTCCACGAGTTCGAGACCCTCCTGACCCTCCGTTAAGTCCACTTGATCGACATCAGCGAGCTGCTCATCGGTGGCGCCCATGGCCCGGAGCGTGTCCTGAGCATCCGTGACCAGGGTCTGAATGGGAGGCGTGACGGCGAGCGAGATCGACTCTTCGACGACGTCAGGCAGAAGCCAGAATATGCCCACCATGAACACGAGCGTGAGAATCGTCAGGAACAGATACAGCTTGTCCCTCGAGTAGGCGATCAACTCCTTCTTGAGGAGCGCCCTCAGAATCGAGGCGCGGGAGATTGTGGGGGTCATTCTTTCAGCCCCCTACCGGTCAGCTCGATGAAGATGTTCTCCAGCGTGGCCTCCTCGGTATGGATCGTCATGAGATGAGGTGAGGCGGTCAACTCCGCCAGACGTGCCGAGGAGTCCTCCTTGTCGAGCTCGATGTGCTCTTCACGAACACTGTCGCCATCACGCAGACGCACCTTGACCGAGCGCGTTCCGTACTTGAGCTTCAGGTTCTCGGCGGAGTCCAGCGCCACGATCTCTCCGTCGTTGAGGAACGCGACACGATCGGATAGCTCGTCAGCCTCGAACATGTCGTGAGTGGTGAGAAGCACCGCCGCGCCGCGCTCGGCTTCCTCTTTGATCGTCCTTCGAATCTGAGCGGAGGTCACGGGGTCGAGACCGTCGGTGGGCTCGTCCAGGAAGAGTACCTTGGGCTGATTGATGAACGATCGCGAGATCATCATGCGCTGACGCATGCCTTTGGAGAACTGGCTCACGCGGTCGCCCGCTCGCTCTGCCAAGCCGACACGCCGAAGGACTTCGATGCTGTCCGGATTCTTGATGCCGTAGAGGGACGCGAAGAAATCGAGGTTCTCCTTGGCGCTCATGTTCAGGTAGAGGTTCTTCTCCTCGAAGCACACCCCGATCTGCGCCTGCATCTCGGGGTCGTCCGCCGAGATATCGATACCCAGCACCTGAGCAGTTCCGCCCTTTGGCGTCAATTGACCGGTGAGCATCTTGATGGTCGTGGACTTGCCAGCCCCGTTCGGTCCAAGAAAGCCCAGGATCTCTCCAGGCTGAACGTCAAAGCTGATCCCGTTGACTGCCTTGAGGTCACCGTATGAGTACATCAGGTCCTGCACTCTTATGGCGGGTCCCGTCATGATCGCGTCCTTTCATTCCAACGTTCCATTACAACCTTGAACTCCGTCTCGAAGAACGCATAGACGTCATACATCTCCTGCAGCCGCTCTTTTGCGAGGTCGGACTCGACGAACTCAAGGGCCTCCTCGGCGGTCTCTCGAACGACCGTCGCTGCCGTGAACTTCCTACCCAGGATCTGACCCCATGTTCCCTTGAGGATTCGGTAGTGGGCCTGGCGGGATCCCCGTACTCGGTAGCGTTCCACAAGCTGAGTGCCGACCAGGAACTGCATCGCGTTGGTGATCGAGGCCTTGCTCGTTTCGAGCTCCTCGACCAGCTCACTCGTGGAGAGTCCCTCGCCCTTGGCCATCATCAGCGCCGCGTAGACCCGCGCCGTTGACCGAGGAAAGCCGACCTGCTCAAGAGTCCCCGCCAGCTTGTCCAACAGGGCGGCCCTGCGTTTCGAACTGTCATCGGGTGACACCGCTTCCCCCTCCCGGAACGAGAACATCCCTGTCAGTATTCCCAACGTTCATATACTTATGAACGTTGTGAACAACAGTCCTCGACGCAACTATGGTTCAGGGGTAGCCCACTGGAAAAAGGAAGGGCCCCGCGAACGGGGCCCTTCTAGAACTGCATTTCACATGAGCTATTCGTCAACCGGATCCTCTAGCTCAACCGGGCCATCGACCGTGTCGTCCGGCTCAACCGTATCCGTCGCGGAGATGGCACCGGGCACGTCAGCCATGTCGACCTCGAAACCCAGACCGCCCATGAACCTCATCCAAGTCTGCACCAGACCCGGGGGCATCTGCTTGCGCTTGCCCTCAGCCATCTTGGTGGCAGCGCGCTCGAGATTCGCCTGTTGCCTCTCGGTGGCGTTCTCACGCCCCCTGGCCTTGGCCGCGCCGCTGGCCTCACTCGAACGCTGTGCGCGCTCGATACGCGACTGGTCGCGATATGCTTTGCGTGCCGCTTGCCAATCCAAAGCACAGGATGCTTCCACGGAGGCATCTACGGACTTGCGAGCCTGTCCAGGTGCTACCGCAATACCCGCCTCAGTAGTACTCTTGGCGTTCCGATTGCCGTTCGAGTTACCGCTCGAACCACCATTGCCATTGCCGCCCTTCGCGGCCACCGCTGCAGCAGGCAGCGCCATTGTCGCGATCAGAGCGACAGCGAATGCGAGCACAGCGAACCGTTTCACGTTGGAGCCCTCCTCGGCAGAACTTGATCTCGTCGTATGCACTATCGGCACGACACGCCTGCCTGATTACCCACGCATGACGTAATGCCGCGCAGAGAGTACGAGCTGCGCGTGGCCTAACCGTTGCCCGTGGGCGCCGCGATCTCTTCATATGGCTGCAGGACCACGAAGCCAGTCCCATCGAAGCGCATCTGGAAGGTCTCTCCACTTGCACGGCCGACGAAGGTCTTGAGATTCATGTCGGCCTTGAAGGTCATCTGGAGACCTTCGGACCACGCAACGGTCGCATTCGGGTCCGCGAAGAGCGGAACCTCGGGACTCACACCAAGAACCATGGGCTTGCCGTGCGTTGTGATGGCGGCGAATCCCGTTCCTGTGAGCTTGAGGCTGAACAGACCTCCAGCCATCATTCCCGCACCCTTGGTCCGTACGATGTCCCATTCCAGACTGGCGGAGTAAGCCAGCAGGTCCGTTCCGTTCACGAAGATCGTCTGGTTGTTGAGGTAGACGATCGATATCTCTTTGCCCTGATCCGCACAGTACAAGATGCCAGAGCCCGTCACCATCGTGGTCGACGTGCCCTCGCCGGTCATGGACTTCTTGACGAACTTGGCCACGCCGCCTGAGCTCGCGCGCTCGAATTTCATGTCGCCGTAGTAGGCCACCATGGAGCCCATCTTCGTGTAGACGAGCTCATTGTTCAGGTGCACCTCGAGCATCTTGTTGCTCTCGAGTTGCCACGTGCCGCCGCTCTCTCTTTGCGAGTGCTCGGCCACAAAATCGTTGAGCGTCGTTGCGACGCCCGGACTCACGGTGTCGGGCATGGTTCTCCTCCCATTGAAACGGACCTTGCACGTCCCCCGATTCACAAAGGACTCTGTGAAACTAGAGTACCCTAGACACGTGATCGTCTCGCGTCCATTGGCTCCACGTTTGCTGATGCTCGCTGCGCGTTCAACTCGGGAGGGACGACGAGCATGCAGTTCAAATGGAATCTCCGCAACAGAATGGTAGTCGGCTACGTGGGCGTCTCGGTCATTCCAATGCTCATCGCCGCATTCTTCGCCATCTCCTCGTTCCAGACCGAACTTCACCACGAAGCCGAGAAGACCGCCGAGGCGTACCTCGCCATGGCTCATGGCATGGTGCAGGACCGAGCCGATCTCGACTTGGATAGGGCGCTGGCGATCGCGGCCGACCCCACTATCTCAAAGGCCGTGCGTGACGGACGCGTCTCCGAGATGCCCGAGGAGCTTGGGACATTCGTGCGCAACTCCGATCTCGGGTTCGCTGCCATTCTGGATGGGGATGGGACCGTGCTGGTAGCGAGCAGACCGGTCGATTCGTTCGAGCCCACATCAGAAACACTGAGGAGCCT
>JAQIBK010000298.1 GCA_027859125.1 Actinomycetota bacterium
GTGTACAGGAATCCCCCTCGAGGGGAAGCTGGAAACCGGGGTGAGGGCACCCACCTGCTGAGGCAGGTTCACCAAGTCGGACCACGGCAGGGCGGGGTTCGAATTGCCGCCGTCATGGAGGTAGCAGCATGCGCAGATCAGTCGTAGTACTTATCGTAATAGTGGCCGCGTTCGCACTCGTTGGTTGCGGAGGAGGCGGAGACGAAGCAGCGGTCTCCGAGGAAACGGCGCCAGTCGAGACGGCAGTGGAACCCGTTGCAGCCGTTGCGGAAGAGGACCCGGGTGACACTCTCTCACCTCTGGAGGATCAGGCGTTCGTCCTATTCCCCAATGATCCTGAGACCACACCGATCTCGATATCGGATCGCATAGAGGCGGGAGTGGCGATGGTCGTGTTCTTCAACGACAGCAAACAGACGGCTTCGACTGCTGAGCAGCTCATGATCATCGAAGACGTGCTCGCTGACTACACGGGACTTGTCGATCTCGTCGACTATGACATCGGCAAGTATGTGACCTCTGAGGCGTCTGGAACTTTCACCATCAATCCCGGCATGGAGCATGCTCCTCCGGCCAAGCAGGCCATCGGTCTGGTCAAGGAGCTCGACGTGACGTTCACGCCGTACATCGTTGTGGTCGATGAGTACGGCTACATCACGTGGCGCAACCGCGGCCTGATCGACGAGGTCAGTCTTCGCGCTCAGATCATGCGCGCCACCGCCGCCCACTAGAGTAGCCGCATCTGGCAATATCGGAGGCGTCACAACGTGGATTCGCTGTTCTCCGAGAGCGCCGACAAGGCGCGACGCGGTGTTGCTCCTCTTGCGGCGCGCATGCGGCCGCGCAACCTCGGCGAATATGTCGGCCAGGACGATGTTGTCGGTCCTGGTACCGTTCTGCGATCCGCTATTGAGTCCGACAATCTCACGTCCTTGATCCTCTACGGTCCTGCAGGCACCGGCAAGACGAGCCTCGCGCGTGTGATCGCGAACACCAGCGCCGCACACTTCTCCGAGGTTTCTGCTGTGTCTTCGGGTGTGAAGGACCTGCGGGCTTCAATCGAGGCCGCCGAGGACAGACTCGCTATGTCGGGTGCGCGGACCATTCTGTTCATCGACGAGATCCACAGGTTCTCCAAGTCGCAACAGGATGCGTTGCTGCATGCTGTCGAGGACAGGCTCGTGGTCCTCGTCGGGGCTACGACGGAGAATCCCTTCTTCGAAGTCAATGCGCCTCTGATCAGCCGCTCACGTGTTGTCGAGCTCAACACGTTGACGGACGCGAACGTGCGCACGATCCTGCGATCGGCCTTGGTGGACGAGCGCGGTCTTGTCGGCGATTGGCGGATCGAGCCGGATGCCGAGGAGCACATCGTTGTTACTGCGGGCGGAGATGCGCGAGTCGCTCTGACCACGCTTGAGCTCGCCGCTCAGGCTCATGAGGCTGACGATTGTGAGCGGCGTGTCATCACGCTGTCAGACGTTGAGCGATCCACTCTCGTGCGTCCGTTGTCGTACGACAAGGACGGCGATGTGCACTATGACGTCACGTCGGCGTTCATCAAATCCATGCGCGGTGGAGATCCCGATGCTTCTGTCTACTGGCTGGCGCGCATGATCCACGGGGGAGAAGACCCACGGTTCATCGCACGTAGGATCATGATCCTCGCTGCTGAGGATGTGGGCAACGCCGATCCCAATGCGGTGCTGGTGGCCCACGCTGCGGTCAAGGCTACGGAGTTCATCGGCTTGCCGGAGTGTAGGATCAATCTCGCTCAGGCAGCGGTCTATATGGCTCTTGCGCCAAAGTCCAATGCATCCTATCTGGCGATCGACTCTGCGCTCGAAGAGGTCACATCGGGTCCGGCGCGGGCGGTACCCAATCACCTTCGGGATCGCAGCTACAAAGGGGCCAAGGTCCTCGGAAGGGGAGAGGGATACAGATATCCCCACTCATTCGAGGGTGCGAACGTCGATCAGCAGTACCTGCCCGACGGACTCGTGGGCAGACGGTTCTTCGATCCCACCGATCGTGGATGGGAAGGTCGCAGGACTGCTCCGAAGGAAGTACCCGACCAATAAGTGCTGACTATTCGTGACGATGCGTCATCGACCCGCATTCTGTCGTCACGCTTTGTTACACTTGAGCAGTTGTTTCTAGACCAAGCGTGAGGGGTGTCCGTGGACGTGCAATCCGTGCTAGATACCGTGCTCGTCCTGCTCGCGATAAGCGTGTGTGGTGTTGGTCTTTGGGCGCTGACGGAGCTGATCAAGATGTCACGATCGGCCCGGGTCCTCTTCGATGATCTGGACCAACATCTGGTGCCGTTGATCGAGAAGGCGGATATCACCATCGATGCGATCAATGCGGAACTGTTGCGCATCGACGATATCGTCACTCGTGTCGAGGATGCTTCTGAGAAGGTTTCAGCCACCTCGAACGTTGTGCAAGGGGCCGTCAATGCGCCTATGGAAGCGGTCAATCTGGTCGGAGGAAGGTTGCGACGCTGGATGCGCGTGACCAAGACAGCTCGCAGGTAATGTCCATACATCTGTTGTCGGATCGCGTCTTGTCGGCAACATCAGCAGGTTCTTCGGAGGAGTCATGGCAGAGGATCGTGTGAGGTTGACAGTTCCATCACGTGGCGAGTTCGCCAAGGCGGTTCGCATGACTGCGTCTGCCTTGGTGAGTCGGATGGGAATGACCTTCGACGAGGTCGATGATGTGCGCATGTCCGCCGAGGAGGCGTTCGTGTACGCGTGTGATCATGCCCCGGAATCAGGGACCGTCGAGATGGAGTTCACGGTTGGAGACGACACGTTCGACATCCGCGTGGCGCTCGGAGACACTTCTGTGAGCGACGACGAGGAAGCCGAGCGTCGAGCGGGCTATGCGACCTTCATCATGGAGTCCGTCAGCGACCATTTCGAGCTTTCATCCGACGAGTCAGGCGCATACCTGCGAGTCGTGAAGCGTGCCTCCAGGGAGGGTGACGATGCCCTCGACTAGGTCGAGTCGGAAAGCGAATTCGCGCAAGCTCTCGTGGGACAAGAAGCTCACGAAGGAGCTCTTCCGACGCTACCGTCTGGAGGGCGATGAGGCGGCGCGCGATGAGCTCATCACCATGTATCTCAATCTCGTGAAGTATCTGGCGAGTCGTTTTCGAAATCGCGGAGAGCCCATCGACGATCTTATCCAAGTTGGCACGATAGGACTGATCAAGGCGATCGACCGGTTCGACATCGAGCGCCAGGTCGAGTTCACAACTTACGCGACGCCCACGATAGTCGGGGAGCTCAAGAGGTACTTCCGTGACAAAGGTTGGGCCATCAAGGTTCCTCGCAGACTGCAGGAGCTTTCTTTCAAGGTGAACCAGGCGGTCGACGCCCTGACCCAGATGCTTCAGCGTTCCCCTAGCATTCTTGAGATCGCCCAGTATCTCGATGTCACTACCGAGGAAGTGCTCGAGGCGATGGAGACCTCAGAGGCCTACAACTTCGTCTCGCTCGAGGGCGATCGCAGTTCCGATGGCACGGACTCATTCAGCATCCTTGAGTACATCGGCAAGGACGACCAGCTGATGGCGATCGTGGACGATCGAACCACCCTGGCCGTAGCTCTCAAGGAACTGTCTTCACAAGAGCAGCGGGTTCTGTATCTGCGATTCTTCCAAGGCCTCACACAGACGGAGATCGCGCGAAAGCTGGATATCTCACAGATGCAGGTCTCCAGATTGCTTCGCAAGACACTCAAGATACTCCGAGAGAACATTGTGAGAGAGTAGACGTGATGACGAGTCCGGAACTCACATATGGTCGATGGCGCCGCCTGCTCGTCAGCAGCTGGGCGCTGATCGGGCTCACGATTCTGATCATAGCCGTGTTCTGGGCTCTCGGCAGGGTCTCAACGGCGCTGGCACCGTTCATTCTTGCCGCTGTTCTGGTCTTCATCATGCGTGGCCTTGTGAATTGGATTCAGTCCCGTGGTGTCTCCCGCGGTTTGGCTGTCGGGATCGCTTACCTGGTGGCAGCGGCTGGATTGGTCGTGGCGGGACTGTTCGTTATTCCGCCGTTGGCCGAGCAGGTTCGACAGTTCGTTATTGCGGCGCCCGCCTACTTCGACCGAGCTCAAGAGATATGGGTCGATGTCCAGACGAGTTATCAGGCGGTCACACTGCCGGATTGGCTTCTCGAGGCATCACAACAGGCGAATGACGCGATCAGTTCCCACCTGGTTGAGTGGTCGAGTCGGATGGCCAGCTCGGTGTTCTTCGCCGGTGGCGCGATAGTGAACTTCCTGTTCAATGGCGTTCTGGCGCTAGTGATCGCGTACTACGTGCTAAGGGACCTTCCTGTCATTCGCGAGGAGCTCCTTTCACTTTCTGGCCCTGCGCGGCGCGATGAAGCGCGCATGATCTGGACCAAGATATCAACCGTGCTCGGGGGCTACCTGCGCGGTCAACTCATCATCGCGGCGATCGTGGGCACCCTTATCGCAGTGGGTCTGTGGTTCCTGGGCGTCCCGTATGCGCTCGTGATCGGACTCATCGCAGGCGTGTTCAACATCGTGCCCTATCTGGGACCCATCGTCGGCTACATCGTCGGTGGGATTTCGGCCGCATTCGTCGACCCTTGGCTGGCCTTGTGGACGGTTGGGTGGATCGTGGTGGTTCAGCAGATAGACAACCTCTTCGTGAGTCCTCGCGTGCTGTCCAAGCAAGTCGACCTGCATCCGATCCTCGTGATATTCTCACTGCTCGTCGGAGCCTCACTCATGGGCCTGACCGGCATGCTCGTGGCGATACCCATCGCCGCGGTTGGCAAAGGTCTGTTCGTCTACTATTTCGAGAAGAACACTTCCTCGGAATTGGCCAGCAGTGGAGGAGCCCTGTTCCGACGTGCGGAGGCCGCAACTCCTCAGAGCAGTAGCGAGGTCGATCTCGGGATCGAGCAGAATGGCATAGAGTCGTTGGCTGTGGATACTGCCGATGAGACATCAGACGCCCCGGACCAGGGGTAGAACCTACGAAGGAGTTCCTTAGCGTGAAGTCCGCTGAAATTCGAGAGAAGTTCCTGTCCTTCTTTGAGACCAAGGGAGCCAAGCGGTTGCCTTCGAGTTCTCTTGTCCCCGATGACCCTTCGCTGCTACTGACCAGTGCGGGCATGGTGCAGTTCAAGCCCGTGTTCCTTGGATTCAAGGACCTGGGATACACGCGCGCCACCACATGCCAGAAGTGCGTTCGAACCACAGACATCGACATCATCGGAACGACAGGTCGCCATCACAGCTTCTTTGAGATGCTCGGCAACTTCAGTTTCGGTGATTACTTCAAGCGTGAGGCATGCGCCTGGGCCTACGAGTTCAGCGTGGACGTTCTGGGTCTGGACCCGGAACGGATCTGGTATTCGATATATGAGGACGACGACGAGTCTGAGGCGATCTGGGCTGAAGAAATCGGAATTCCCAGGGATCGAATCGTGCGTATGGGCGCGAAGGACAACTTCTGGTCGGCCGGCCCCACGGGTCCGTGCGGCCCCTGTTCTGAGCTCTACTACGACCAGGGAGCTGCGGTCGGATGCGGTGATGACGCGTGCGCTCCCGGCTGCGAATGTGATCGGTTCCTGGAGTACTGGAACCTGGTGTTCATGCAGTACGACCGCCAAGAGGACGGCTCCCTGATCCCGCTTCCCAAGCAGAACATCGACACAGGCATGGGTCTCGAGCGCGTGGCAACCATCATGCAGGGCGTGACCTCGAACTATGAGACAGACGAGTTGAGAGCGCTCATGTCGGTTGCCGAGGAGATCACCGGAGTGGAATACGGCGTGTCAGACAAGACGGACACATCACTTCGGATCCTTGCCGATCACAGTCGTTCGATTCCGTTCCTCATAGCCGACGGTGTTCTGCCGTCCAACGAGGGACGCGGGTATGTGCTGCGACGGATTCTGCGTAGAGCGGTTCGCCATGGTCGACTCCTGGGGGTCGAGGATCCCTTCCTGACCCAGATGATCGCCGTCGTCACCGAGCAGATGAGTCATCAGTATCCGGAACTTGTAGAACATCAGGATCTCATCAGGCGCATCGTCCTGTCCGAGGAGCAGCGATTCGGCACCACGCTCAGGCAGGGACTGATCTTCCTCGGCGACACCCTCGATTCGCTCAAGGCCGACGGAGGTTCGGTTCTCGACGGAACCCTGGCTTTCACATTGCACGACACTTTCGGCTTCCCGGTCGAACTCACAGCTGAGATCGCAGCGGAAGCAGATGTACGTGTCGACATGGACGCATTTGAGATCGAGATGAAGGCGCAGCGCGACCGAGCGCGCGCAGCAGTCAAGGATGAATCGTGGACCGGATTCGGTGGCGCCTTCGCCGACGCCGTCAAGGCATCCGGCAAGACGGAGTTCCTCGGATATGAATCAGACGAATCCGATGCGACCATCGTCGGCATCATTGTGGATGGTGCTCCTGTGGACAGAGCGACCGTGGGAGACGAAGCCCAGATCATTCTTGATCGCACTCCTTTCTACGGCGAACAGGGCGGCCAGGTCGGTGACAGTGGCGTGCTGAGCGCCGAGGGTGCCGTGTTCCGTGTTGATGACGCCACGATTCCCGTATCAGGCCTCATCTCGCACAGAGGCGCCGTTGAGAGCGGTGAGATGGTCGTCGGCATGGCCGTGCTCGCCGCCATCGATGTTGCGAGACGTGAACGCATTCGTCGCAACC
>JAQIBK010000311.1 GCA_027859125.1 Actinomycetota bacterium
ACGTGTGGCACGGCCGTTCAAGAGGATGCTACATTCTGCACAGCGTGCGGCGCGCACGTGGGTTCGGTCGCGCCGCACGCTGTGCAGAAGGTAGCATCCTCTTGAACGGCCGTGCCACACGTGGTGCAGTACATCGCTACTCCCCACCCAGTGACTGGACCCATGACCACGCGATCGCCCACCACTCCTGCAGCACTTCTATGATCGACGGGCGATAGAAGCTGTCCGTCCACCACTGCTCTGCGGCAAGAGCGGACTCGTGCCCCTCAGCCACTCCGACCACGCCCGCCTGAGATTCTCCCAGCTCGAGCATGTCCTCCTCGGCAGGCGTCGTGCCGTCATCGAACAATGCGCGACCCTCGAGCACGAGAGCCTCGGCGACACCGTTCTCTCCCGCCGTAACCACGAAGTCCGTGTCGAGCCCGATGACTTTGGCGTCGGGGTGCATCGTCATCCACTGACCCGGGTCGGTCTGGCCGAGCACCACCTCGAAGTGTCCCCCGCCCTCGCGCTTGAGCGAACGGAACCGGGCGCTTCCCTGTCGTACGCGCACCGTGACCGCGTCCGGCGTGAGATTGCCCAGCACGATGATCGTGTCGGGTGCCAGGTCGATAGACCCCCACGCCAACCCGGCTACCGACAGGCGGATCCTGGCGCGGCTGTCCGCCCCCGTCACCACGTGCTCCCAGGGCTGAACATCCGTGGGGTACTTCGTGACATCCAAGAGCGTCTCCCCGAACGTCTCGATGCCCGAGATGAAGACGTCACCGCTCCCCGCGACCACCTGCGCCTTGGTGTTGCGCAGCGCCGCACGGGGGATGTCGGCGCCGAGCCACTCGACGACCCAGCCGTTGACGGCCCCGGATGCCGTGATGGGAGTACCAGGGAACGGAATATCGCTCGAATGGGTCATGCCCGACATGATGTGACGGGGGACGCCGTTGAGATAGGCCGATGTCCCCGACACCACATAATCGCTCGACACTCCATAGATATTGCCGTACTGCACGTCGGGATTGAGATGACGGCCCACCGCCTCGCCCGCATTGAGATTGGCCAGGAACGCGCTGCCCGAGAAGAGTTGCTCAGAGGCCACCACGTGCTTTCCGCTCCATGCTGCCATGATGTTGCCCAGCGACTTGTCCACGAAACTGGCTCCGTGGTTGGGCGTGCCGACCATGATGATCTTGCGCACGTCGGTGGGATGCGGCGGCAGCCCGTACGTGTACTCCCGTGATATGAGGCCCCCCATGCTGTGGCCCACCAGGTCGACGCGGGAGAGCTTGAGTCCGAGTGAAGCGTAGCGGTCGATCTCACGTGAGATGTCCGTCCCAAGAACCCTGGCATGGTCGTGAACACCCTGATCGCCGAAGTAATACTCGTTGATGATCGCATCGAAGCGCTTTCCGCCCAGAACGAGCTGCAGTTGCGCCCACGTGCCCTTGCCGCCGCCGAAACCGTGCACGAGCAACACCGGGGCACGAGCAACGAGGACGTCGACCACGACCTCTGTCTCGCGTCCGCTCTCGTCGGTGTGCGTGAATGTGAGGGGCACCTTAGCCGCCCACGGCCTACCCTCGTCGTAGTAGACGGTCTGGGCTGCGCGCGCGCTGCTCAGGGTGGCCCCACTCGCCAGAGGGAGCCCGATCCGCTCGGTCAATCGAGCGCTGTCCAGATAGGATGGCGGCGTGAAGTCGATGGTGGCCC
Organism: Actinomycetota bacterium; assembly: GCA_027859125.1. Taxonomy (GTDB): domain Bacteria; phylum Actinomycetota; class Coriobacteriia; order Anaerosomatales; family UBA3086; genus UBA3086. The sequence continues at coordinate 1,708 of JAQIBK010000311.1, forward strand.
TGCCACCGGAAAGAGTGATCACGCCGTCGCTCCCGAGCGCTGTCCCCGCGAGCGTTCCCAAGTCCGGGGTGGCAACCCGCAACGTGCCAACGGTCACAGCGCCGAGATCGATCTCGATCGCGAGCACAGAGCGTCCGTCGGCGACCACGCCCGCGTAGGGATTGCCGCTGCCCGCCTCGATCTCCGGATGGATGTCGAAGGCGTTGACGGGGATGAGGACCTCGCGGGTCATTCCTTCAGAGGTGACCAAGAAGCGATACTCTGTGAGCGTCTCATCGTCGTGCGTGACGGTGAACGATGCCTCGCCCCCGGAGTCGGTGGTGTCGCTCAGATCGAACCCGTGACCCGTGAGCGCAACTGCCTTGCCCTCCACTTCCGGACCGGTGAGATTCACTCGCACCGTCACGGATTCTCCGAGTTCAGCAAAGCTGCCCGGCGAGGCGCTCGCGCTGAGTCCCGGCTCGACCGGCGATTCGACCACGTCATCGTCCGCATTGCCGCCTGAGCTGGCGGCGCCTGAGAGAACATCATCGATTACCTCGGCGACCAGGAGCAGCTTGTTCGTGTCTGTCGACTCAACGAGATAGGAGAAGACGAAGTAGTTGTCCCGAGCCCACAAGACCCTTGTGATCGAGTGGTAGAAGGCACCCTGGACCCCACTGTCCTTGTCAGCACGGCCCTCGACGTCGTTGACCGATACATCGAAGCCCCCGGAGCCCATCTGGAAGATGGCTTCCACTCCCCGTTTAGCGGCAAGCGCGTCCGCCTCCTCGACGATCTCCATAATGCCGTTGTCGCCCTGATAACTAAAGGTGACCACCCACTCCCGGGCACTTGCGGCACTAGCGAAACTCACGCTGTTGGGTCGGTACTCCAGGTTGAGAACTGTCATTCCCGCATCCTCGAGTGCCGATTCGAGTCGCGCGGAAAGATCGTCTTGCTGCGCCGCGCCCTGCGGCACACCCACACCCAAGAAAGTCACGCCCGCGACAACGAGGGCCGTCATCACGAAGATGGCCGCACGAAAGAGGCCGTTCGGTGGTCGCAAGCGCTCTTTGCGGCTCATCGTGACCTCCGGGACCTGTTCGCTAGGCGTCTATCGGCAGAAGTTCGTAGTACTCCTCGGGGGTCTGCGGGCCTTCCAGCAAAAGTCCCTCTCCCGTGAAGATCTCGATGAGCTCGCCCTCCATATAGAACTCGACCGAGTCGACTGAGCTGAACTGACACAGCGTGTACACTACCTGGGCGACGCGCGCGGTAACCGAGAACGATCCCCCGCCGTCATCGAACTCCTCGCTGAGATCAACACTGGCAACTCCACCGTCGATCGTGAGGCCAAGGAGCTCTGTTCCTTCGGGGATCTGGCTGCTCAAGGCTGGCCAAACCGCCGCCTCGTTGTCTGTGAGACCGGAGAGAAGCTGCTTCATCGTCGCACTGGCAACGGCCTGGGTGTATGGAATCTCTCGCTCGATCCCAAGAGCGTTCTCACCGGCGCTTGTGAAGTAGATGACCACGGTCAGGGACTTGGGCGTGTCAACAACCACGCCGTCCGTCTCCTCTTCGGGAGTGTTCTGATCGGCATCATCGGAACTGCCGTTGTCGGTCGTGTCGTCTTCTGCACTTTGATCGGTCTCATCAGTAGACGTTTGGTCACTCGCACTCTGGCCATCTGCGCCATCATCGGATGAGCAACCGGCGATCACAGGAAACACGATCAGAAGGATGACCAACAGTGCCATCACGAATGCGCGAACACTCTTATGTGCAGTTTTCATTCAAACCCCCTAGGACTCATGGGCTTTCGTCGAAAGGCCGGGGCAACTTGTGCCCCGGCCTTCTCGCTAGTGCAGGATCGCCGCCACCGCATCACGCACGTCCTGAGAGATAGCGCCGGTGCCGCCCAGATAGTAGACATCCTCTATCCAGTCACGCTCTGCGGTGAGCTTGGCGCCCACGTCTGCGGGCAGAGCGGTCGATGCCGTGAGCAGCATGACCGAGCCATTGCGAGCTGCGAGCACGCCACCGGCCAGAGCATCGGGGAAGTTCTGCCCTGTGCTCAGCGCAAGACCATTCCACGCCAGACCCGCCTCGTCAACGCCGTAGGTCGCCACCGCGACACCTGTCGCGTAACGGTTCGCGCCAAAGAGGCGCTCGACTCTGCCGGGGAAAGCGCTCTCAAGAGTTGCCTGCTGCGAGTCCGAGATAACAGCGGTGCCCCCCAGTATCAGCGCATCGGTCACACCCAGCTCCGACATCTTGGCCGTGGGAGGATCGCCCGCCGGATTGCACAGGAAGATCGGCCAGCCCTTGGCGGCTGCGAGCGGGGATGCGGCGAGCGCGTCGGGGAAGTTGGCAGCAGTGGCCATGAAGGCAGTGCCGTCGTAGCCGGCCCCCGCCTCGAGCTCTTCTATGGTGGCCTCGGCTATCGCCTCGGCGGTCTCGTAACGACTTATGCCCCAGATGCGGTGCACGTTGTCCGCGCCCATCTCGGCGATAAGCGCCGCCTCGACCCCTGCGGACACAGCACCGGTGCCGCCCAGGATGAATACCTCGCCTGCACCCAGACGATCGATCTCGTCGGTGATGCCTGCGGTGAGGGCGGTCGGTGCAGTCAGCAGGATCGGGCCGTTCTTGGCGGCGGCCAGTGCGGCACCACCCAGAGCGTCGGGCCAGTTGGCGCCGGTGGCGATCACAACGCAGTCGGCCGTGCCGTCGGCATAGGCGGCCTGGCTCGTCTTCATGGCCGTGTCGTAGCGGCTCGTACCGGCAACGGGCGTGTAGTCGGTGTGGTCCGACAGGACAGTGAAGTTCACTGTCTCATACCCTGAGTTGGTAAAGAGATTGTCCCGTGCTCGGAACCTGATCAAATGCTCGCCAAGTGTGTCCACGTTGATGGTGACGGACGTTCCCTGGTTGGTCACGGACTGACCGCCGTCCAACTCATGCTGAATCAAGTAGACACCCGAGCCGGCGTCGGTCGCACTCAGTTTGACCGCTGCGCTACCGAAGTACTCAGCAACTGCGTCCGAGGAGACAATTGGCGCCGTCGTGTCGATCTTTATCTTGAGATGTTGGGTCGCCGAGACGACATGACCGAAACGATCAGCAGTTCTCACATGGAAGTACCGCTCGCCGTCTGCGACGCCTGTGTAGGCCTTTGATGTCGTGGTTCCATCGATCGTTCCATCCGGATCAGTAGTGGCGTTGTCATCGAGTTCATAGGAGAAACCAGTCGGATACGTGCCGATTTGGACGGCCTCTAGACCGTAGCCCCGAGCCGCCACATACATGACGTCTCCCGCGACAGCGACCGCGTCGGTGTTGTCAGTCTCAGCATTGCCATAGTAGACAGGATTGGTCGGGACGGTGGGATCGCTGATGTCCAGGATCGTTACTGTTCCCTCATAGGAGCTGACGAACAATCGGTCGCCTGCCGCCTTCACGTCCACCGCTGCACCAGGGCTCGAGAAAGAGCCCACCAATGTCAGTGCAACTGGATTAGACACATCGATTACCTTTAGGCCACCTGAGTAGTCCGCAAGGTACGCGTAGCCACGCTCTACAGTCAGGTCGAACCCAAATCCCCCTGAGTGGTAGACGCCCACGAATGCAGGAGTCGACGGGT
>JAQIBK010000020.1 GCA_027859125.1 Actinomycetota bacterium
ATCCCCGGGTCGGTATGGATGATTCGAGAGTCATCGGGAAATCTGGGTGCGGCCTCGCTGGAAACCAATCGGCGAGCCCGCCGTATGACGCGTACGCTCCGTGGCAGAATGCACGCCACGGTGGACACGAGCAGTGCAACATACACCGTCAGGAAGAAGGGTTCCTCATAGATGATCGCCTGGATCCGGGGACCCGGAATACCATAGAAGACGAACGGAACGATCCATATGAGCAGCAGGAGTATCCACGACAGCATCACTGCCGCGGCGATTCGCGGAGAAGAGAGTACGCGCAGCACAGAATCAGAGGCGCGCGACAATCGCGCCATCATCGGTCATCGACCTCCGTGAGCCAAGCGCCGAATGGAATCGGCACGACTACTGCCACTGATAATAGTACTCTGGCGTGGCCGTCTTGGCTGATGCACCTCGGTGGTTCGAGCACGACGAGTACTGGTTGGCGGTGTTGACCGTGCTACAGCCGATGCTGCCGCTGCTGTCGCCCAGAACGTGGTGATCCCAGCCGGCTCCGTTCATGAATCGCTTGCCCATCTCGTCGCCCGAGAGCGTGCCGTCCTGGACATCATTGCCGTCTGCAGCGTCTGAGGTCGCGTCACCCTGACCCATCGAAGAGCCGTGCGCCACGCCCACAGCCTGCGTACCATCATCGCCGCGACCGCCGTGACACAGATAGCAGCCGGACTCGACGGGGGCCCACGGCAGGTCCGCGCCATTGCCGCACTTGGCCGCCATGCCGCCACCCAAGTGACCCTGACGGGACAGACTATCGTCGTCGGTGCCCGGACCACTTCCGTCACCGTATCCGTACACATCCGCACGATGGCAGTTGAGACATACATTGCCGCTTCCGGATGGCGCACTAGCATTGGGAGTCGCGGTGCCGCCCGTGTGCAGGGTCACCTTGATGCCCGTGTTGACACCGCGCAGGATCCACGGCTGATCGGAGCCGTGCGGACCGCGCGATGCGGTGCTCGACCAATCATCGTTACCGTGGCAATCGGAACATGTGACGAGGCTCGTGGTGAGCCACCCGTCGGTCATTGTGTTGGCCAGACCGATCGTCGTCGCATTCTGTCGTGCGATACCGGAGGCCGTCCAACCACTGTTGGCATTCGTTGGCGGCTGGTTGCGGCCGGCGGCGAACAGCGGGTGGTACGCGTAGTGGTTGGTGTTGAAGTCGAGGCCCACATCGGTCATGTTCGCGGCAGCACGAGTAGAGCTGCCAACGGAAACACTCTTGCTCTGGCCGGAAGGCACTGCAGGCGACGCATTGGTGCCCCATGCATAGATGCTGTGACACTTGAGGCACATCTGCCACTCATAAGATGCCTCAGTGACCTTCTCGTAGATCGGCTGCGTCGGTGCTCCGTCAGAACCGGCATTGGGGTTGGTGATGTTCACGCCCCACACGCCGAGGTTCGCATTTGATATGGGCACCGCTGTGTTCGCGGCACGCGTGTTGGCGTCATCCGGGAATACGTTGCTCGCGTCACGCGCCTCATGCGGGTTGTGGCAGTCCTCGCACTCGACATGCTTATCTGTGCTGGATGAGCCCCACCAGCCGTCGGTGGTCGAGCCGTTCACGGTGGCGGGAGCATTGGTGTACTCGTCGGCCGCATGCAGGCCTGAGTACGTGTCGACCCCGTGCGTGTACGTCTTGCTGAACTGCGTCTCAATCCCGCGGGTCCGCGCGCTCATTGCCTTCGAGTTGTAGCCGTCATTGCCAGCAGATGCGCCCGTATGGCACTCGTAGCAGAGGTTCTCCTCTGTCGAAGTGCTAGTGCCGGTCTTGACCGCACCAAGAGCGATCGCTATGCGGTCCTCGGACGAGTAGTGCAGGCCGAACTTGTTCGTGGAAGTCTGGTGCGTTGTGTAGCTGCCGGAGATCGACGACGCGTCGTCGTTGTGACACTTCACACAGTTGGCCTGGAAGCTACTTGTGTCCCCGAATGTGGAGTTAACGTAGTAGTCGTGCTGCGAGGCGCCGAACTCAGTATCATCGACGATTGGCGTTGCCGACGAGCCACCGACCTTCTGATTCGCAACGTCCTTGGTGCGTGCACCGGCATGACAGTCGGTACAGACACCGACGTTCGAGGTCGAGTTGAAGTCAGTGTTGGCACTAGTCTCATTACTCAGACCCGCACGCAGGTTAGTGCCCATGTCCGAGTTGAACGTGTCATGGTCCACATGGCAGCTCATGCAGTAGACGTCCGTACCCGCTGTGTCTGGGTAGTTGCCGGACGAGAATGCTGCGTCGCCATCGCTTGAGGCACTGCCCATCACGTGATGGTACGTCGTACCCGACTGCGCGGCCGTACCCTTGTCTGTGAGGAGCTGATCCTCCATGTACGTCTTGAGCTGCTGCTTGCCCTCGTGGCAGGCGTAGCAGTCCACGCCGCCGCTGGAGCCGCCGCCCGAGAGTAGGTGCGGATCAGCGTGACAGCCCAGGCAGTCGCCTGTGTTGGCCTTAGTGTGGTCGAGGCCGAGAACCGGAAGACGAAGAGCATACGAGAGATCGTCGCGCGGGATACCTTCGACGTCGAGGCCGACAGCGGTCTCCCAGCCTCCTCCGTCCCAACCTTCGGTGGTATCCGACGTGGAGTGGCACGTGAAGCAGAACTCGCGCACACCCGCACCGTCTGAGAGATCGAAAGGATCGTCGGAATCACCGATATCACGGACCTGCAGGCCATAGGCCGAGGCAGAGCCGTGCGGGTTGTGACAGTTAAAGCATGGCACCGCGTCGTCCTTGGCCAACGTGTTGCCAGAAAGCGCGCTGGTGTCCGAGGTCACCTGGTGCCCGGAGAGAGCATCGGTACTCGTGCCACCGCTGGCGACTGTATAGAGCGCTGCGATATCCGTGGCTGCAGGACCGGTTGCGTCGTGGCAATCAAAGCAGAGTGTGTAGTCGTCATGGTCGAAGGTATCGACCAGCATGTCGTAAGCGTTATCTGTTCCGTGAGGCTCGTGGCAGTTCTTGCAGTCGCCGCCGACAAGCCCGCTTGACGGGAACACGACCGAGGCGCCCTTGTGAATGCCATCTGCGCCCTCATAGATGGTCGAGCCGGGCCACACACCACTCGTGAGGTAACCGGTTGTTGAGTCGCGGTGAGCGTCAGTGGCCGGATAGTTGGTAGAGGCTGAGGTGTGGCAACCCTTGCACACCTTGTTGTCGCTGGCGTCGATCGTCTGCGCACCGATCTCGTTGTTGCCTGTCGCCGGGTTGTAGAGTCCCAGCAACATGGGCGCGTCCGAACCATGGTTGTCGTGGCAGTCGCCGCACGCGACCTCCTCGCCTGAACCGATGGAGCCACCCGCAGCGCTGTTGTCCGTCCAGTGTCCCTTGCTGACGATTGCAGGCGCAGAGTCATCCTTGTTCATAGCGGCAGCGTCTGCGGCCGCAATGGTGACGTCGTACGGAATGTACGTCAAACCGTCCACCGTGCGCGACGGAGTACCGCCATCGTGGCACGTCAGGCAGAACGCGGCCTGATCGGTCGCGTTGGTATAGGCATCTGGGTTGTACGTGTTGTTCGGGTCTGTGACCCTGCTCGCCGCGCTCACCACATGCGCGTTGTGGCAGCTCTCGCACTCGACCGAGTTGCCGCCCGCAGCGACCACCGGGTGCTTCGACGCGAGCTGGAACTGCTGGTAGACCTCTTCGGTGCCCGAAGTGGTCATGTCGGCCTTGTCATACCAATCGCGATTAGCGACCGACTTGTCCGTGCCGACGAGCCCATCCGTGGTCTCGGAGTGGCAGCGGTAGCAGTGATTCTCCTGCAACTGGTCGGCGACCGTACCACCCAGCGCCGATAGGATTCGGCTCGCCGCGGAGAAGTGCGTACCAAACCTGATCGACGAGGTCTGGAAGTCCTTGGTCGCCTCGTCGTTGTGACACTTGGAGCAGTTGGCGTTGAAGGTGGTCGCGTCACCGTAGGTCGATGTCGCGTAGTAGTCGTGAGCAGACGCACCAAACTCATTGGCCGCCGCGCCGTCGGCGATGATCGGGGTCGAACCCGCGCTGTCAGCGAGGTTCGCGGCGTCCTTGGTGAGACTCGATGCGTGGCAGTCGGTGCAGACGCCAGCATTCGCGGTCGAATCATAGTCGGTGCTGGACGCAAGTTCGTTGCTCATACTTTCGCGAAGGTTGCCGGCCTTGTCCAGATTGAACGTATCGTGATCGACGTGACAGCTCATGCAATAGACATCGGTGCCTGCGGCTGGATAGCTCACCGCTGCGAACGCATTGTCGCCTTCGTTAGAAGCGCTGCCCATGACGTGATGGTAGGTGCTCTGCGAGGTGGCCAGCGTGCCCTTGTCGGTCAGGAGCTGATCCTCCATGGCCGCTTGGTAGGCCGTGTGGCATGAGTAGCAGTCGCTGCCGCCGTTGGAAACACCGCCGCTGGGGTTGTGCACGTTGTTGGTCGACAGACCCGAGTAGTCGCTGCCGTGACACAAGTAGCACGACTGCGGATCGAGTTCATTGTGTCCCGTGACGCTGGGAAGCTTCAGGAGCGTACCTGTCGTACGGTCGAGACCCTCGACCGTCGCGCCAAGGCCTACGACCGTCAGAGCCGATCCGTTCCAGCCCTTGGTCGTGTTGGCGGTGGTATGGCAGATGAAGCAGAAGTTGCGCACATTGCTGGCCGTGGCCTGATTCGCCGGGCTCATGAGGATCTCATTGGCCGCGTCGCCGACGACGATCGTGGTCGACGAGTCAGTCATGGTCACGATCTGCAGCCCGAACGACGTGTTGGCTGTGCCGTGCGGGTTGTGGCAGTCGTAGCATGGCATCGTGTCGTTCACGCCCAGAGTGCCGCCCGCGGTCTGTATGTAGTGACCCGTACCGCCGCCGGCTCCGCCGACTGCGCCCGGATAGTAGGTCTTGATGTTGCGCGAAGCGTCGCCGTCAGCATCGTGACAGTCAAAGCACAGAGTGAAGTCCGTGGGAGTGAAGGATAGGCGCAGTTCGTCGTAGTCCTCAGCGGTACCGTGCACATCATGGCAGGTCTTGCAGTCGCCCGCTGCATAGCCGGGCAGCGATGTGTTGCCGCCGCCTACGGCACTCAGGTGACCGTTTCCTGTGCGGGAAGTGGCGTTGCGCGCGGTGTTGTAGACCGTGAATCCTGGCCAAGTACCCAGTTCCGGATAGCCGTTGGCAAAGGTTGTCGGCTGAGGATAGTTGGTGGTCGCGCCATCGTGGCACGCCTGGCATATGGTGTTGTTGTTGCCTGTGACTGCCGTGAGGTTGATCTCACGGGTGCCAAGGATGTCTTCGCCGTTGGAAGGGCCCAGAAGGGCCGGCAGTGTAGAACCATGCGTGTCGTGGCAATCGCCACACGTCTGGTCGATGGTCACGGCCGTTGCGCCGGTGTCGCCCGCCACGTTGTTGAAGTGGCTCTTGGACACGTATGCGTTCTTGTTCATATCCGCGGCATCCGCTGCGGGGATGAAGACGTCGTAGGGCACGTACGCCGTTCCGTTGTTGACGTAGCCCGGGGTCGTGCCGTCGTGGCACGTCAGGCAGTAGTCACGGTTCGTCTTGCGCTCGGTGTCAGACGACGGGCTGCTGTAGAAGGCGACCGCGTCACCCTCGCTCACTGCGAGGAGCGTGTTATCCGGATCCTGCGCGACTCCGTCACCAAAGAAGCCCAGGTCCGCCTGTGTCTTGTGGATGTTGTGGCAGTTGAGGCACTCGACGCGAGCAGTGGTCGATCCGTCGCCGGCGACCGGGTGCTGCGACACGATCGCCGCGTTCGTGAAGCTGCCCTTCACGTTGACGGACCAATCGAACATACCCGTACTGTCGAGAGCGCCGTACGCGTCAGCAGTGGCTGCTGCCGTGTAGCTCGCACCACCGTTGGGGTTGCGAGGCTCCGCCTCGAACGCGCGGCTGTGACAGAGGTAGCAGAGCTCTTCCTGTGAGTCAGTCGGTACATTCGCCTGACCCAGAGCGGTGAGGATGCGCTGCTTGGACGAATCATGCACACCGAACTCATTGGTCCCGCTCTGGAAGAGTTTGGCCTGCTCGTCGTTGTGGCACTTGGCACAGTTCACGCCGAAATCAGAGGAGTCGGAAGCGAAAGTGGCTCCCTCATGTCCCAGCCCAGTGGCGCTCAGGAAGTAATCGTGGGCGGTGCTGGCATAGCCAGTTGAGGTGATCGGAAGCGTCTGAGTGCTGCGATCGCCTGCTGTCTCACGCCCAGTTGTGTTCTTGGTCATCTGTGCCTTGTGGCAACTGATACAGACACCGCCATCGCCGGCCGCTGCGTTGTCGTAGTCGGCCGAGAGATACGTGGTGCCGTCTGAAATGCTCGGCGCCGCTGAGATGGAAGAGCGCAGGTTCTGCGCGCGGCCATCCGTGTGAGCGGCATCCGCATTGAAGTTCGGGCTGAAGTAGTCGTGGTCCACATGGCACGAGAGACACGTGCGTGCAGCATCGGTCGCGGTCAGCGTGCTCGGATCGGCGACCACGGGATACGATGCCGCACTGTCAGAGGTCATGTAGTGGTGATACGAGGTGCTCGACTGCATGTCCGTGTAGTCGTGACAGTCGAAGCAATCGGTGCCGCCGGCGGACTCACCGGGACCCGGATTGTGAACGTTCTGGGAGTCAGCAGCTGAGTAATCGTTGCCGTGGCATCCGTAGCAGCTTGTGGTATCGGCGTCGTTGTGACCGCTGACAGCGGGGAGACGCAGGCGATATGAGGTGCTCGCCCGATCGATGCCCTCGACTTCCGTGCCCGCCGAGATGACGACCATGCCCGAGCCGTTGTAGCCGCGTGAGCCGTCGGCAGTCGTGTGACATGTGAAGCAGAAGTTGCGGACTCCGAGTGGCGTGGTGAGGTTGATCTCGCCAGTATCGTCGCCGACCGATCCCACCTGCAGCATGTATGCGGACTCGGAGCCGTGTGGATTGTGACAGTCGTAACACGGCAGAGCCTCGCCGGCCACGAGCATGGCGCCGGGTGCGCTGCTCACGATCCGGTGACCTGAACGGTCTCCGGCGTTGCTTCCGCCGGTCGCTGCCGGATAGAAACGCTCGATGTCCGCACCTGCGGGCCCGTCGGCATCGTGACAGTCGAGACAGAGCGTGTAGTCCTGATCGCCGAATCCGAGGCGCAGCTCATCGTATGTGTTCGCGGTGCCGTGCACGTCATGGCAGACCTTGCAGTCTCCCGCCACGTAGCCGGGAAGTGCCGTTCCCGCAACGCCACCGTCGGCCGTGAGGTGACCGTTGCCCGTATGAGTTACGGCTGTGTATGCCGTGCTGTAGGCAGCCATGCCCGGCCACGTTCCGTCGGTCAGATAGCCCGTGACCGCTTCACGCTGAGCCTCGAGTGCAGGAAAACTCGTGGAGGCAGCAGTGTGGCATGCGAAGCATACGGTGTTGTCGTTGGCGGTGATATCCGTAGTCCGGATCGCATTCCCGCCCACGGCTGAGTCGTACTCACCAAGGAGCTTGGGAGCGGCCGAGCCATGATTGTCATGGCAACTGGAACAGGCCTCGATCTCGGCCGCTGAAATGGATCCGCTCGGGCTCCAGTGGCCACGAGCTGCATATGTCGTCTTGTC
>JAQIBK010000229.1 GCA_027859125.1 Actinomycetota bacterium
GTCGGTATGGCCACGAACATTCCGCCACACAACCTGGGCGAGGTCATCGACGCGACCTGCATGCTCATAGACAACCCCGAGGCCACAACCGAAGAGCTCATGACAGTGCTGCCCGGGCCGGACTTCCCGACCGGCGGCATCATCATGGGAAAAGAGGGCATCCGCGACGCATACGAGACTGGCCGCGGCGGCATCAAGATCCGTGGCAAGGCTCACATAGAGCAGACCTCCACTGGTAGAACTCGAATCATCATCAACGAGATCCCGTACATGGTGAACAAGTCGAAGCTCGTCACCAAGATCGCTGACCTGGTTCGCGAGAAGAAGCTCACGGAGATCTCAGACTTGCGCGACGAGTCCGACCGCAAAGGCATGCGCGTCGTGATCGAACTCAAGAACAACTGTGTTCCACAGGTCGTGTTGAACAAGATCTTCAAGCACACACCACTGCAGACCGGCATGGGAATCATCATGCTTTCACTGGTCGATGGTGTGCCACGCACCCTGTCCTTGCGTGAGATGCTGCACTACTACATTGAGCATCAGAAAGAGGTCATCACCAGGCGCACACAGTATGACCTGCGCAAGGCCGAGGAACGCGCGCATATCCTCGAGGGCTACATAGTCGCCCTTGATAATATCGACGAGGTCATCAAGATCATTCGCGGCAGTGCGGACGAGGCCACAGCCAAAGCCAAGTTGATCGAGCGGTTCGCGCTCTCAGAACGCCAGACCGATGCGATTCTTGAGATGCGTTTGCGCCGGCTCACCGGCCTTGAGCGTGGCAAGATCGAGGAGGAGCTCAAGGAGCTTGAGACGAAGATCGCCTGGTACCGAAAGATCCTGGGCGACATGAGCATCGTGCTTCAGATAATCAAGGACGAGCTCGTCGTCGTGAAGGAGAAGTTCGGTACTCCTCGCCGCACCGAATTGGCCGCTGAGGCGAGGGACCTCGACATCGAGGACCTCATCGCAGAAGAGGATATGGTCGTCACCGTCACCAAGGCCGGCTACGTCAAACGCCTGCCAGTCGCAACGTATCGCCAGCAGCGCCGGGGTGGCAAGGGCGTCGCCGGGGTCAACTTGCGCGACAACGACTTCGTCGAGCACCTGTTCATCAGCTCGACTCATGACTTCGTGCTGTTCTTCTCGACTCGGGGCAAGGTGTATCGCCTCAAGGTGCACGAGCTGCCGGTCGGGTCTCGTCATGCCCGCGGCACCGCTGTCATCAACCTGCTGCCGTTCGAGCAGCATGAGAAGATCGCCGCCGTCATCTCGACCCGCACATTCAGTCCCGAGGAGTACCTCCTATTCGCGACCAAGAACGGTCTGGTCAAGAAAACGGCCCTTGGGGCGTACGACCGCTCGCGCCGTGACGGTATCATCGCAATCAACCTCCGCGACGAGGACGAGCTCATCGCGGTTCGCCGCGTAGTTGCGGGCCAGCAGGTCATGATGGTCTCCACTGCCGGCAAGGCGATCAAATGGGATGAGGCGGATGCGCGTCCGATGGGCCGCGACACCATGGGTGTGAAGGGTATGTCCATGAAGAGCGATGAGCGTGTTCTCGGTATGGAGATCGCCCCGGCCGACGCTGAGTTGTTCGTGGTGACGGAGCGCGGCTATGGCAAGCGCACACCGGTCCCCGAGTACCCGACACAGAAGCGTGGCGGTATGGGAGTCAAGACGATCCAGGTCACACCCAAAAAGGGTCCGCTCGCAGGTATGAAGATAGTCCAGCCGCACCACGAGCTGATGCTGATCTCGGAAGAAGGCGTCGTGATCCGCGTGCGCGCCGAGGATATCTCCAAGCTCGGTCGCTCGACACAGGGCGTCAAAGTGATGAACGTCGCCGAGAAGGATCAAGTCTGCGCATTGGCAAGGGTCTCGGCGAAGAAGAAGCAGAAGAAGACCACCGCTGTCCCCGAGGGTCAAGGGAGTCTTCTGGAGGCGGGAGTCGAGGGTGAGGACGAGCCTGTCACCCCGATCGATCCTCGAGAGGCGGAAGCTGAGGCGCTTGTGAGCGAGGAGTTCGACGACGAAGAAGGCGATGAGTAGAGACATCTCTCCCGACGCTATTACCGGCAGATCCATAATCGAACAGCCGACCCGTAGCCTCCAGAAGGGGTCACGGGTCGGCTCTATCAAGGCCATCTTGTTCGATCTGGACGGCACACTCATCGACACGATCTCCCTCATCCTCAAGTCGATGCGTCACGCGACGGAGGACGTATTGGGCGAAGTGTTCCCAGACGAACTACTGATGCGCCACGTGGGAGCACCGCTCGTCGACATGATGGCGCGTTTCGACAAGACACGGGTCGATGAGCTTGTGGTCTCCTATAAGACACACAACCGGGCCGTGCACGACGATCTCATTCGGGACTACCCGGGAACCACTGAGGTTCTGGAGCGACTCACCAGTGACGGGGTCACAATGGGAGTCGTGACCTCCAAGTCACACGGGATCGCCCGGCGGGGACTCGAGCTGTTCGACATCAGCCACTACTTCGATGTCCTTGTTGGTTACGATGATGTTCCTTTGCACAAACCGGATCCATTTCCCCTTCACTATGCGGCCGGTCTTCTCGGTGTTCCACTTGAGGACTGTGCATACATCGGCGACAGCCCGCATGACATGACCGCCGCGATCGCCGGGGGAGCTGTTTCGGTGGCGGCACTCTGGGGCGCTTTCGAGCCCAAAGACGTGTTGGAGCCTGGCCCAGACTACGCGTTGCCTTCCATCGGCGACCTAGAGGAATGGCTCAAGGGGGACTCCGAGCATTATCGGGTGACGGCCAGCGCGCGCGTGCAACCAGAGACGGATCAGGACGGCGCGATACCCCCGCAAGGGTAGATAACACAGAGTCGATCACGGCGACCCTTGTCGCCACAAGGCGGGAGGCGTCAGTGTCCAGAGCGAAGATATTGGCAGCGGTAGCGGGATTGGTCGTGGTCGGCGGTGTTGTTGCCGCAGTCCTGATTTCCTCGGCCGGGCCGGACGTTGAGGTGGCCGTGGCACAGGCCGAGCGTCGTGATCTTGCTGTCACCGTCATCGCTTCGGGCAGGGTCGAGTCAGGTGTTCGCCGTGACGTGTTCCCGGCGTCGGCGGGCGTACTGGCAGAGGTTCAAGTAGTCGACGGTCAGGAGGTTGTGGCCGGCCAGACCCTCGCAGTGCTTGATTCAGCTCCTCTCGACCTTTCGATCGCCCAGGCGGAGGCGGCACTTGCTGCGGCACGAGCGCAGGCTGCAGGCGTCGTCGAGCAGGCGCCCACAGCGGGCGAGATCGAAGCAGCCAGGCTTGCGCGGAGCATGGCGAAGGACGCCTATGATTCCTCGTTGTCTCAGGAAGACTCCGTTCGGGCGCCCTCACAAGCCGAGCTTGATGCGGCAGCGAACATCGTGAACACTGCACAAACAACTTACGATATGGCGAACAGCACGTATCTGACTGCTCTTGAGACAGTCGAGTCCACAGATACGCCTCCTCCTGGAAGCGAGACAACACTCCTTGTCGCACAGATCGCCCGGGACCAGGCTTATGCCAGTCTCCTGGAGGCCCAGAGCACGCAAGCATCGCTGCTGTCTTTCGACGAGGCCGCTGCCTTGGCGGCTGCGGCGAGCGGAGCGACCCAGGCGAAGTCGACGTATGCTGCTGCTGATGCTCAATATCAAAGATTGGCCACACTTGACCTGTCGACGCAGAGAATGGCGGCTCAGACAGGAGTGGACCAAGCACAGTCAGCGCTGGATCTAGCGCGCAGCGTCCGCGAGGCGGCGACGCTGACTGCGCCGATAGACGGAATAGTGCTATTCAACGCGCTCGGGGTGCCCGCGGCCGATGGTGCGATTCCCCGTCCGGCCGAAGGTGTCGCCGTGAATCCGGCCGCACCGCCATTCACAGTAGTGGACTTTGGCGCACTCACATTCGTCGGTGCAGTCGACGAGGCCGACGTGGACCGAATCGAGGTGGCTTTCCCCGCGGTCGTGTACCTCGATGCATTCGCTGACGAAGAGTTCTCATCGGCGGTCTCGCGAATCGCACCGGCGGCACAGCTGACGATTACCGGCGGCACCGTTTTCCCGGTGTCCCTTGAGCTGGTGGGAACCACTCGCGACATCCTGATCGGTATGAGGGGTGACGCAACGATCGAGATCGCGGTCGTGAAGGACGTCGTAGTCGTGCCGATAGAGGCTCTGTTCGACGAGACGGACGGCACATTCGTGTATGTGGTCGAGGATGGTCGCTTGCGTCGCGAGGAGGTCGTGGTCGGGACACTCACGGAGACCGATGTGGAGATAGTATCTGGCGTTGTTTCGGGCGAGACTGTGGCCCTCTCCGGCACCGCGGAGTTCGTTGATGACCTGAGCGTGGCGGTCCCCTGAGATGAGTGAATCCCGGAGTATCGACGCCAGGGCGGTGGACGGCGAGGCGCGCGGAGTTGATGCGACCCAGTGCGGCGGCGCGCGCGTGGTGCTTCAGGCGTGCGATGTTCGCAAGTACTACCAGCTCGACGAGATCGAGGTTCGGGCACTTCGAGGCGTCTCGATGTCCATCTGCGAGGGCGAGATGCTCTCGATAATGGGTCCGTCCGGCTCAGGCAAATCCACATTGATGCACATCATCGGTCTGCTCGATCGCCCCAGCGAAGGCTCCGTCACCATCGAAGGTGAGGAGGTCTCGCACATGACACCCAACGAACTCTCCGCGGTGAGGAACAAACGGATCGGTTTCGTGTTCCAATCGTTCAACTTGCTGGCACGCACGACAGCCCTTGCGAATGTGGAGTTGCCGCTCGTGTACGCGGGACTCTCCGGAGCCAAGCGATCCAGAATCGCGCGAGAAGCGCTCGAACGTGTGGGGCTTGGCGATCGTCTCGGCCACTACAGCAATCAGCTTTCCGGAGGCCAGCAACAGCGCGTCGCGATCGCGCGAGCTCTTGTGACATCACCAAGCATCGTGCTTGCCGATGAGCCCACCGGAAACCTGGATTCACGTTCGGGTATCGAGGTCATGGCCATCCTTCAGGACCTCAACGCCCACGGGAGCACAGTTGCCCTCGTCACCCATGATGCCAACGTCTCAGCGCATGCTCAGCGAGTTGTTCATCTGAAGGACGGCCTGGTCGAGCGCGAGGAGCATGTGGAGAACCCCGTTGTCGCGGCAAGTCAGTTGGCCGCCCTCGACGCCGAAGGGGGTGACCGAGCGTGAATCTCGTCGAGTCGTTTCGCATTGCGCTGCGTGCGCTCGGAGCGAACAGGGTCAGGAGCGCCCTGACGATGCTCGGGGTCATTATCGGAGTAGCGGCCGTGATCCTGTTGGTCGCGATCGGCACAGGCGTCCAAGATGAGGTCACGGGATCGATCGAGGGGCTGGGTTCCAACCTCATGTTCGTGTTCGCCGGCAACTTCGAGGGTGGTGGCAGCGGTGGTCCGGGCATGTCGATCACGAACTGGCTGAGGATGTCGTAGGTGCGCGCTCCAACAGCTTTGCGAATACCGATCTCTCGAGTTCGCTCGGAAACGGACAC
>JAQIBK010000160.1 GCA_027859125.1 Actinomycetota bacterium
ATGCAGGATCGCATTGCGCGCGGCTTCCGCCACGGCCTCACTGGGCCCCTGACGTACCTCTGCCATGCCGCCGGACCGGCTGATCATGTCCGAGCGCGAAGCCGCCGCGAACAGATCTCGAACTGCCGACGATCGGACGCCGCCGAGTCTGTCGGCGTAGCGCCCATCCCATCTATCGAACACCACTCTTGCGGTACCCATCGCTCCCACCTCTCCCGGGGAAACAAAAAGACCCCTTCGCTGATAGGGCGAGGGGTCCTTCGCGGTACCACCTATCTTCGCTCACACACCCTGTCGTGTATCACGACCTGAGATGAGAGCCTCGTTTGTGCCGGTATACCGGTCCGGCGCCGACCCGCTTCCTGATGATTCGCTCTCACTGGCGGGGGACATATGGAGGGGTGGCTGGACCTATTTTGGGCCCTCTTCCCTCACGTCCGTGGTGCAACTATGGCCTCCGCGAGTTGCGTGAGGATTGTGGGCGAGAATACCACCGACTCGCTGAGCAGGTCAAACATTGGCTGTTTGACCCCTATGCGCGCAATGCACCAAGAAGGGCGATGGCTCCTCCAAGATCGACCGGCTCACCTACACCCATCGTCCACTCCAAGAGATCCCGCGCAACACGCAAGGATCCGACGGCCACGTCATCTCGTTCGTACTCGATCGTGACCTGAAAGACGCCGTCACCGTCTCGAACGAAATCCCACTCAGTGCGACCACGAAGCTCCCTCGGAGAGCCTGCCTGCGCCATGATCTCAAGCGCGACGTGCTCCAATGCGTGAGCGGTCTCGGTATCAGTGAGCTCGGCGAGGATCCCATGGGCTGAGCCGTTCTCGCACGAATGGCGCGTCAGACCCGGAAGGATCTCGATCAGCTTGCGTGCAGACGCGTCACCGCTGAGGCGACGATGGCTACGATCCGGGATTCGAATGAGCGCCACAACGGCGAACTCTCCCACGGTGACCCGCTCCACCGATACAGCACGAGTCAGAAGCGTCATGGGATTCAGCGACGAGAACCCAAGTAGTAGGCGACTGAAATGGCCACCAGAACAGCAATGGCGCCCACAGCGATCGCTTTCGTTGACTCCTCTTTCACCACATGCGTCACTTCGGCCCGGGCCAGATCGCGAACGTTCTCCGCTCTGTGCCTCAGGTCATCGAGGGTCAAACGCGGTTCGTCGGTCATTTCTGCATCATCCTCATCTTGATCACGGTGAACACGACAGAGCCGATAAGCAGAACACCACCGATTGCCAGAAGCGCACCTGCGTAGGTGATCCATTGGCCGAGGAGAATGAACAATCCTACGGCAATGAAGGTGAGACCCAGGGAAAGCAAGCATCCTGCAGCCTGTGCGGCGGCAAGGGTGAGCCCCAACTTCTGCATCGGTGCGATGACCTTCTCGCGAACGATGGTCTCAGCCTCCTGGCGAAGCCAGTCGACTATGGTCTGAAGCAGATCAGCGACGGAATCGATGATGCTTGCTCGCTCGTCATCATGCGGAGTGCCCTCGGGGCTTGTCGCCATCCGATATCCCTCATCTCTCGATCAACATGATCGTACATATTGAAAGATACCCCAAAAGAAACGACACCGACCGCTCAGGCTTGGTCGGCGTCGTCATTCTTTGCGAAGTCGGCGTCAGCCCAGGATTCGGTAACTGACGGTGTGAACTCCGTTGAAGCCCAGAGCACGTGCAACACCCGGACCCAGATCGAACGTGCGACCGCCGACGAAGGGACCACGGTCCTGTACGACGGCTGTAACCGAACGTCCGTTGTACTCGAACTGAACGCGGGTCCCGAATGGGAGCGACCTATGTGCGACCACCATGCTGTCGACGGTCAACACGCCACCGCCCGCCATGGTATTGCCATAGAATCCCGGTCCATACCAAGAGACCTTGGCCGAAGACCACCCGGTCGAACCCGAGCGGCTGACAGAAGTAGTGGCTGCCGCGCGAGTCACCACGGGCTTGGGAACAGGAGCCGCCTTAAGGGGCGTAGCCGAAACGAGCATGGCCGACGCGGTGGCGTCCACAGAGACGGTAGATACCTTGGAGGCGATGTCAGCGTCGTCGAGAACCGGCTCGGTGACGTTAGCGCCCACGCCCAGCTGTCCGGCGGGAACGGCGGGCGAAGTCGCCCAAGCTGACATCATGGGCTGCATCCCGGTCGCGACCACGGCAGCCATACCGAGCGCGAGAACACCCATGGTTGCGGCGGACGCAAGCGTCTTGCCGATGAACCTATTGCCTGAACTCACGTGTACCTCCGTACGAAGACTACAGGACAGACGACGGCGCGGGAGGCAAAGGAATACCAGAGGTATTCAGACAGCGAGGAGAAAGGAGAAGGGGGTGGAGAGCTGTCTCACACCCGGCAGAGAATCGCACCCGGCCGTTGAGCCGTCATCTCGTGCCAGAAGAAGCAGAACTATGCTTTTCGACGTTGGACCTGTTCGCGGGTAGTCGGTCGCTCCTGCCGCCAAGTGGCGGGCCGGCCCTTCCGATTCGATCGGATATGTACTTTGCATCCCCTGAGATCGGTCCCGAAGCCGTTCCGATCGTCCCACGGCCACACTCTCAAGGAAGCTTTTATTTGCAACAGCGGTGGCGTCTACCCGAAAATCACCCGCGAATACATGAGAGTGGGCGCGCGATTAGCCGGTACCGGGGGGGGGGGG
>JAQIBK010000309.1 GCA_027859125.1 Actinomycetota bacterium
GGCGGATACTGCGTCAGGGAACGTTTCGCCGGACACGATCACCACGTCCGCGACCGGTCCCAGGGTTGTGGCGATGGCGGCGGCCGTGTCATAGCGACTGAGCCCGGCGATACGCGTTACGCCTGTCGACGTCTCCAGACTTGCCGCGGAAGCAGCCGCGCTCGCGACATCCGATGTGATCGCGACTTCACCGCCAACAATGACGATGCGCGAGGGTGCCAGGGCGTCAAGGGCAACGGCGGTCTCTGTCGGCAGCTTGCTCGACTGGGTCAGCAGGATCGGTGCGTCCAGCTTGGTGGAGAGAGGTACGGAGGCCAGAGAGTCGGGCCAGTTCTCGCCAGACGCCAGCAGGACGGTGTCCGCACCTTTCGGCCAGCCCTCGTTCGCGACGGCGACGGCGGTGCCGTAGCGACTTCCGCCCATGATGCGCTCATTCATCGGCTGGAACGGATCAGTTGCCAGGAATCGCTCGATACCGTTCGCGATTCCGTCCGCCATGCGTGCACGGAAGGTGGGATTGAGCAGGAATGAGCGATCGATAGGATTTGACAGGAAGCCGGTCTCGATCAGGATGCCGGGCATGTTGGACCAGCGGATGACGTAGTATCCGACGTCATCGACCTTGCGACTCGGCATGCCAGTGGCCAGTACGATCTCCTGTTGAACCATCTGTGCGAGCTCTTGGGACAGGAGCAAGTCGGTCGTGTTGTCCCAGTTGTGGTACGTCTCCAAGCCGCGTGCGCTGCTGCTCGAGCTCGCGTTCGCATGGATGGAGACGTAGAGGTCCGCACCCCACGCGTTCGCCATGTCGCAGCGCTTCTGGAGGTCGTCGTAGGGGATGGCCCCGCTGTCCTCGTCCGGGCTGTAGTCGTAGATGCCTGTCCGACCGTCCGCGGCGTATTGCACGTAGTGGACATCGTCGCCGTCCGGATCCCAGTAGTGCCATGTCGCGATGTCTCCGGGATCGGCGAATGAGGCGGTCGTGCGAGACATGTTGGTGTTGTGTCCGCGCTCGCGCAGTTCCTCTCGAACCGCGAGCGACACCATCAGGTTGACGCTCGCCTCGGACACGCCTGCATAGTAGGCGCCAGGGTATCGGCCTCCGTGGCCCGGATCGATGAAGATGTCCTCGGCCACCGCGATATCCATCGGTGTGAGGGGGAACAGAAGCAGACCCAGGGTCAAGAGGGCGGTTGCTGTCAGTGCGATTAGCCGTTTCTGCTGCGATGCTGCCCGTTCGTTCAAGGGCCTACTGCTCCTATGTCACGGCTTCACCGGTCTCCCGGCTAGGCCTCTGGCGCTGCCCGTTCATCTTGCAGTGCAGAGGTTGTTCAACGGGTATCATACTCGGGGTGTATTTGTATGTGCAAACCGATTAGAATACGTTTCACCGAGGACGCGTGCATGCTCTATCCCATGCGCCCACGTGTAACGTCTCAGCACACATCAGACCAGACACCCGCTCGTAACGGTACACGAGCGCCGAGCTCTGGTCTTTGTCATATGGGTGTGCCGATGGAAGGCTCGAGAACTAAGTCGTAGATGGTCCCTTAGAGGGACGGGTGAATAACGAGGAGGCGGCGAGCAAGTATGGAGATCGAGATCGGACGAGGAAAGACCGCACGGCGCGCGTACGGATTCGACGACATCGCCATCGTGCCCTCAAGGCGCACGCGAGATCCACGCGATGTGGACATCAGTTGGACATTCAGCTTCCGTGGCAAGGACTTCTCGTTCCCGTTGCCGGTACTCGCTTCCGCCATGGACGGTGTGGTGGATCCCGCTTTCGCAGTCACCATGGGCAAGCTCGGCGGAATGGCCGTCCTGAACCTCGAGGGCATCCAGACTCGTTACGAGGATCCTGCGCCGCGCCTCGATGCGATCGCTTCCTTCGACCGCGAGGAAGCCACGGGCAAGATGCAGGAGATATACAAGGAGCCCGTCAAAGAAGAGCTCATCACGCAGCGCATCAAGGAGATCAAGGACGGTGGCGTTCTCGCCGCCGCTTCACTGACTCCACAGAACTGCGAGCGCTACATCGGGGCCGCTTTGGCCGGCGGTATCGACATCCTCATCATCCAGGGCACCGTCGTGTCCGCCGAGCACGTCTCCAGCTACGACAAGCCTCTTGACCTCAATGCATTCGTGCGTGATCTCGATATCCCGACGATCATCGGTGGCTGCTGCAGCTATCAGGGTGCACTGCACCTCATGCGCTCCGGTGCCATCGGCGTGCTGGTGGGCGTGGGCCCGGGCCATGCGTGCACCTCGCGCCGCGTGCTCGGTATCGGTGTCCCGCAGTGCACGGCGATCGCTGATGCGTCCGCTGCTCGCACCCGCTTCCTCGAGGAGACCGGAACTTATGCTCATGTCATCGCCGACGGCGGAATGCGCCACGGTGGCGACTTGGCCAAGGCAGTGGCATGCGGCGCCGACGCGGTCATGATCGGCTCGCCGCTCGCCGCAGCCTCCGAGGCACCCGGCCGTGGATATCACTGGGGCATGGCGACGTTCCACTCCGATCTACCTCGCGGTACGCGTGTCCGCGCCGGCGTCAAGGGCTCGCTCCAGGATATCCTCCTGGGTCCGGCGCACGAGAATGACGGAGCACTGAACCTCCTTGGCGGCCTGCGGACCTCGATGGCCACCTGCGGTTATGAGAACCTCAAGACGTTCCAGAAGGCCGAGGTCATGGTCGCACCGTCGCTTCAGACCGAGGGTAAGGCCCTGCAGAACGCGCAGGGCGTCGGAATGGGACGGTAGGTCCTGTGACGAGCTACCACGAGCAGCAGCCGACGGTTCTCGTTGTGGACTTCGGCGCGCAGTACGCTCAGCTCATCGCTCGGCGTGTGCGCGAGACGAAGGTATTCTCGGAGATCGTCGGGCACGACATCACGGTCGAAGAGCTTGAGCGCCGCAAACCTGCGGCGCTCATTCTTTCCGGTGGCCCGGCCAGCGTCTACGCCGACGGGGCCCCCAAGATGGATCCTGCGATCTTCGACATGGGCATCCCGATCCTGGGTTTCTGCTATGGCATGCAGCTCATGGCGCTCGAGCTCGGCGGCACGATCCCCAAGACCGATATCGGCGAGTACGGATTCGCCGAGCTTCAGATCCTCGAGCCCGACAGCGCGTTGTTCGATGGCGTCCCGACCACCTCGCAGTGCTGGATGAGTCATCGCGACAGTGTTGGCACCGCGCCGGAAGGATTCACCATCACTGCGCGCACGGAGATCACGGGCGCCGCAGCCATGGAGGATGCCGGGCGCAAGCTCTACGCCACGCAGTTCCACCCCGAAGTG
This sequence comes from Actinomycetota bacterium, assembly GCA_027859125.1. Lineage (GTDB taxonomy): Bacteria > Actinomycetota > Coriobacteriia > Anaerosomatales > UBA3086 > UBA3086. The sequence continues at coordinate 3,303 of JAQIBK010000309.1, forward strand.
GTGCACACAGAGCATGGCCAGCGCATGATCAAGACGTTCCTCCATGACATCGTGGGCATTCTTCCGCTTTGGACGATGGTCAACATCATCGATGAGGCGGTCGATCGTATTCGTGAGATGGTCGGCGGCGACCATGTGATCTGCGGTCTTTCCGGGGGAGTCGACTCCAGCGTCGTCGCGGCGCTGCTGCACCGCGCGATCGGTGATCAGCTCACTTGCGTGTACGTCGACCACGGAATGATGAGACTGAACGAGTCCGATGAGGTCATACGCGTCTTCCGCGACCAGTTCCAGGTGGACCTCGTGCACGTGCAGGCGCAGGATCGCTACCTCGATCTACTCGCCGACGTCACCGACCCCGAGCGCAAGCGCACCATCATCGGCGAGGAGTTCTGGAAGGTGTTCTTCGACGAGGCCACCAGGCTCGAAGGGGTCAAGTGGCTCGCTCAGGGAACGCTCTACCCCGACGTCGTGGAGTCCGGCGGCAAGTCCAACGCCAAGATCAAGAGCCACCACAACCTCATACCCTTCCCCGAGGGCGTGCATTTCGACCTCATCGAGCCTTTGCGCACACTGTTCAAAGACGAGGTCCGTGCCGTTGGCGCCGAACTCGGTCTGCCCGATGAGATCGTGCATCGTCAGCCCTTCCCGGGTCCCGGCCTCGCTGTGCGCATCATAGGTTCCATCAATCGCGAGAAGCTCGACATGCTCCGCGAGGCAGATGCCATCGTGCGCGAGAAGATATTCGACTGGGACACCGATCGGGAGGTCTGGCAGTACTTCGCGGTGCTGCCCGATATCCGCAGCGTCGGCGTCATGGGAGACGAGCGCACCTATGCGCGCCCGATCATCATCCGTGCGGTTGCCAGTGCCGACGCCATGACAGCTGATTGGGCCCGACTGCCGCATGAGCTCCTCGCAAAGATGAGCAACCGCATCATCAACGAGGTCGATGGCATCAACCGTGTGGCATACGACATAACGTCGAAGCCACCGGGCACCATAGAGTGGGAATAGAAGAGTAAGTGACACACCGGACGCCGGCCATAGAATGAGCCGGCGTTCGTGAAAAGGATTCCTGTGACAAGGGAGAGACGCATGGCGAACGAGAAGGACGCCCAGGCTCAGATAGAGGAGCATCGGGCACAGATCGACGAGATCGACTGCCAGCTGGTCAAGCTGCTCAACGAGCGCGGCAAGCACTCTCTGGCCATCCGCGAACTCAAGCCGCAGGTGCACTGGGGTCTGTACGACCCCGCCCGCGAACAGAAGATCTTTGAGAATCTGGCCAGATGCAATGACGGCCCGCTCTATTCCGACAATCTGCGAGAGATCTACGAAGCCATTCTTCACGTCATGAAGGAGCTCAGAGCATGAGCGCCGAGGAGAAGCTCGCTTCACATAACCCCGTAGTGCGTGACGGCAAAGTGACGCTCATTGCGGGTCCCTGCTCGATCGAGAGTCGCGAGCAGATGCGCGAAGTGGCTGCCTGCTGCAAGGAGCTGGGCATCAAGGTCATGCGCGGAGGAGCCTACAAACCGCGCACATCACCGTTCTCCTTCCAAGGTCTCGAGGAGGAAGGGCTCAAGCTCCTGCGCGAGGCCGCCGACGAGTACGGTCTGCTCACCGTCACTGAGGTGACCGACTCCGCGCATGCCGAGAAGATCGCCGAGTATACCGATATCATCCAGATCGGCACGCGCAACATGGCGAACTTCTCCCTGCTCCGCAAGGTGGGGGAGGTCACCGCCGAGAGCCGCAAGCCGGTCGTGTTCAAGCGCGGAATGGCTGCCACGATCGAGGAGTGGCTTCAGGCCAGCAACTACATCACCATGAACGGCAATGAGAACGTCATTCTGTGCGAGCGAGGCATTCGCACGTTCGAGACATCGACCCGGTTCACCCTGGACATCTCTGCGGTGCCTGTGGTCAAGAAGCTCTCGTTGCTGCCGATAATCGTGGACGTCTCGCATCCCACCGGAAGCGCTGACCTTGTGCCGGCTGTTTCTCGTGCTGCAGTCGCAGTAGGTGCCGACGGAGTCATGGTAGAGGTGCATCCGAATCCGCGTGAGGCACTCTGTGACGGACCGCAGTCCTTGGATCTTGAAGGGTTAAGGAAACTTGTTGTCGAACTACAGCCAGTAGCAGCTTCGATCGGACGTGAACTAGGCTGATGCGCGGCATGCATCAGACACCGGGATCGAGGTTGGCGCGAACAGCAGGTGCGATGGTAAGGGGCACAAGTGTCAGAGTTCCAGGGCACGCCAAGATTCTGTCCGCACTGTGGTGCGGTGGGAGCCAAGCGGCTGGGAGGCTGCTCGGTCTGTGAACTCACCGTCTGTGAGAAGTGCGGCAACTATCAGTACATCTCGGGCGAGAGAGAACTCGTCCACAATGAGTGCCTGCACAAGAGCGGAGACTCCTTCTCCATGATCAAGTTCATCAAGTAGTACCGTCGCTTCGGCGGCGCGTGTACACTGTCTGTTCTATGACTATCTCTCTGGACGATCTCAACCCAGCGCAGCACGATGCTGCCGTCGCGACCGAAGGCCCGTTGCTCGTTCTGGCGGGAGCCGGGTCGGGCAAGACGCGTGTGCTCACTTATCGCATCGCGCACATCATTGGCGACAAGGGCATTTCGCCGCATCAGATACTCGCCATCACATTCACCAACAAGGCTGCGCAGGAGATGCGCGAACGCCTTGGGAACATCGTCGGCGGGTCGGTCAGGTCCATGTGGGTCATGACCTTCCACGCCATGTGTGTGCGAATGGTTCGGGCCAACGCCGAGAAGGTCGGCTTCACTTCGTCGTTCACCATCTACGACACAGACGACGCGAAGCGCATGATCAAACGAGTCATGGCGGAACTCGAGCTCGATCCCAAGACCTATCCTGTCAACAACATCGCGCACAGGATCTCGTCGGCCAAGAACGAGCTGAAGGGGCCTGTCGAGTTCGAGAAGTCGGCCTTCATGCCCATGGACAAGGTGACGGCCAAGGTGTACACGCTATATCGAAAGCGACTCCGGCAGGCCAATGCTCTGGACTTCGATGATCTTCTGGTGGAGGCCCACCGCCTGCTTTCCGAGCACCCGGAGGTGCTCGATGCCTATCAGGAGCGGTTCCGCTACATCCACGTCGACGAGTACCAGGACACGAACCACGTGCAGTACAGGATCGTGAACCTGCTCGCCGACAAGTACAAGAACCTGATGGTCGTAGGCGACGACGACCAGTCTATCTACGGTTGGCGCGGCGCCGACATCACCAATATCCTAGAGTTCGAGCGCGACTACCCCAATGCCACAGTCGTGAAGTTGGAGCAGAACTACCGCTCCACGGAGACGATTCTGGCGGCGGCCAATGCGGTCGTGGCGAACAACTCCGGGCGCAAGCCCAAGACGCTGTGGACAGCCAATGCGGGTGGCGAGTCGATCAGTCGCTACTACGCCGGTGACGAAAGAGACGAGGCACGCTGGGTCGGGACTGAGATCGAGCGCGTCATGCGCGAGGAGCATCGCAGCTACAAGGATTACGCGATCTTCTACCGCACCAATGCGCAGTCGCGCGTGATAGAGGACATGTTCCTGCGCGCCGGGATCCCGTACCAGATCGTCGGTGGCACTCGCTTCTTCGATCGTGTGGAGATCCGTGACGTGATGGCCTACCTCAAGGTGATCGTGAACCCTGCGGACGCCGTCTCTCTGGCGCGGATCATCAACACGCCGAAAAGGGGAATCGGCAAGTCATCTGTTGACCGGCTGACATACGAGGCTGTCGCGGCCGGTATAACCCTGTACGAGGCCGTCAAGGCCGCGCCTGAGGCTGATTGGCTCGGTGCAAGCCCTCGCACCAAGGTCGGCGCATTTGCGGGCCTCCTGAGCGAGCTGGAGGAACTCAGAGGTTCGACGATGCGTGAGCAAGTGGAGTTCGTCGTGGAGCACAGCGGGCTGCTTCGGGCACTGGAGACAGAGCGCACGATCGAGTCCGAAGGTCGCGCCGAGAACATCAAGGAGTTCTTCGGGGTCGTCGAGGAGTTCGATCGTCAGCACAGTGAGGCTACGCTGCCGGAGTTCATGGAGTGGGTGGCTCTGCGCTCCGATCTGGACACCATGGTCGAAGGCGAGCGCGCGGTCACTCTCATGACGCTTCACACCGCCAAGGGACTTGAGTTCCCGGTTGTGTTCATGGTCGGCATGGAAGACTCCATATTCCCGCATGCCAACGCATTCAACGACGGCGACAAGGGCCTGGAGGAGGAGCGCCGTCTCTGCTACGTGGGGATCACCCGTGCGCGGGAGCGACTCTATCTCACACATGCGCAGTCACGTTCCATCTTCGGCTCGACTCAGCACAATGCGCCCAGTCGGTTCATCGCCGAGATACCCGAGCAACACATCACCGCCAGCGGCGTGGGCTCTCAGGGGATCAGCGGCACGGGTTACGCGCGCCGAGGAGAGGGCTCTCGCGGCTCGAGCTTCGGTAGCGGAATCCCGCGCGGGGAGGGGCGCGTGTTCGGATCCGGGGTCATGGGTTCGGCTGCGTCAAGCGTGGGCAAGAAAGCGAAGTCGACCGAGGTCTTCTCGGAAGGCGATGTGGTCGACCACAAGGTGTTCGGCGTCGGCATTGTGACCGCCGTCAAAGGTGACAAGCTCACGATCTCGTTCAAGATCGCCGGCAGCAAGACGCTTCTGGCGGGTTACGCGCCCATTCGAAAAGTGCAAGACTGACACGAAATCGATGTTTCTGGAGGGATCACCATGGGACCGGTGCTTGTATTCGGCCACCGAAACCCTGACAACGACTCGATCTGCTCGGCAGTCGCCTACGCGCATCTCAAGAACCTCACCGATGCGGAGAACGTCTATGTGCCTGCCCGCCTCGGACCAGTACCCCCTGAGACCGCGTGGGTTCTGGGTCGATTCGGTGTTCAGACTCCCGAGCGTGTCGAACACGTGCATGCCCGAGTGCGAGACGTCATGACCGAGAACGTCGTGTCGATATCGGCACAGGAGACGATGCTCGAAGCTGGTCGGCTCATGCGCGAGCATGGCGTGCGAGCGCTGCCTGTGGTGGACGGATCGGTCGTGCGTGGGCTCATCAACGTGCGCATCCTGGCTGAGCGCTATCTGGATGAGACTCAGATCCGCGGATTCTCCGGCGTGCCGTCCACGGTCGGACGCCTGGTGTCGGTGCTGGAGGGCTCACTCGTTGCAGGCGATGAGAACGCGACCCTCGGTGGTGACGTGCTGATCGGTGCAATGGAGCCCACCACCATGCTCGGGTACATCAAGCCGGGAGACACGCTTGTTGTGGGCGACCGCGTTCGCACACAGCCCATGGCGCTGGACGCCGGAGTAGCGTGTCTGATCGTGACCGGCGGTGCCACTCCCGGCGACGATGTCATGGAGTTGGCCACCCGGCGTGGCGCGGCGGTCATCAGCACGTTCCACGACACTTACGCCACTGCTAGACTGATCAACCTCTCTGTCGCCGTCGCCGATGTCATGGACACCCTGGTGTTGGCCGTCGGTCCGGACACCCTGCTCTCAGAGGCTTCCGAGGACATGTTGTCGTCGACCAACCGCGAGGCAGTGGTCGTGAGCGATACAGGCGCGCTCGAAGGCATACTCACCAGGACGAACGTCGCCCGAGGTGCGCGCCGACGGGTGATCCTGGTCGACCACAACGAGACTGCACAGTCTGCTGTGGGCATCGAATCAGCTGATGTCGTCGAGATCGTCGATCACCATCGTGTCGGCGATGTGCAGACCGTCGGTCCGATCTTGTTCCTGAACCTTCCCATGGGCTCCACCGCGACCATCGTCGCGCTTCGCTATGAAGAGCTCGGGGTTGATATCCCCATAGCCATCGCGGGTGTGCTGCTGTCAGCGGTTCTCTCGGACACGGTGCTGCTCAAGTCGCCGACCACCACAGATGGCGATCGGGCGGTAGCATCGCGTCTCGCCGCCAGCTTGGACGTCGATCCTGTTGAGTTCGGCATGGATATGTTCCGCATGCGCACTGCTGGCGAGGAGTTCTCTGCAAAGCGTGCCGTGGAGGCCGATCTCAAGGAGTATCGCGTTGGCGATATCTCCGCTGCGATCGGGCAGATCGAGACGGTGGACCTCACTCACGTCATGGATCATGTGGATGATATCCGCACAATGATGGAGTCGCTTCGCGTGGCCAAGGGCTACGATCTGGTAGTGCTCATGATCACGGACGTGGTGCGCGAGGGAAGTGAGATACTTGCCGTAGGAAAGACGCGTCTGGTCGAACGCGGACTCGATGTGAAGTTGCAGGATGGCTCAGTGTGGATGGATGGCGTGCTCAGTCGCAAGAAGCAGATCGCCCCACATCTGGTGCGCGCGGCAGGGGCGTAGTGATCGGACGACTACGGGGGGTCGAATGGCGCTTGTGAGAGGTGATTCTTGGCGGAGGAACCCGTTGCCTGGGCTACTTGCGATGTTGTTCACCTTTGCGATGGCTGGTTTCGCACTATTGGTCGCTGCGGTTCTTCTGTATCCGGCGTTCATTCACTGGGACGAGCGTCTCTCAAGGGCGTTCAGCGAGATGAGTGTCCCGGGTTTCGAGGAGTTCTTACGTGCGCTGACCCATATGGGCGACACTTGGACGATGGTGGGTCTCACGATCGCGGTTTCGCTCTATCTTCTGGCGCGGAGGATGCGTCTCGAGGCTCTTCTCCTCTCGGCTACAGTCGGTCTGGGTGCGGCACTCGGGTGGTTCTTCAAGCTTATCGTGCAGCGAGCGCGCCCGGGTCTGGAGTACGCACATGTGCCCTTGCCGGATTCGTACAGTTTCCCCTCAGGCCATGCATTGGCTACGTTTCTGTTCTTCGGCGTCATCGTGTTCCTGATGATGCTCAACGCACGTAGCCCCAGGGTTCGATACGGGGTCACCGCAATCTGCATTGGACTTGCTGCTCTAGTCGCCGTTTCCCGCGTCTATCTGGGGGTCCACTGGTTCGGCGATATCATTGCTTCGTGGATGCTGGGCTCGGCCTGGATGGTAGTGACAGTCGCTGTCTACTTTCGCTATTCGACCGACAGGACGTGAGCTCGGATCAGATCGCTCGTGGCAGCGTGAGTGTGAAGGTGCTTCCCTTCTCGAGTTGAGAGGCGATCTCGACTGAGCCGCCGGCTCTTTCTGCCACATTCCTCACCAGTGCCAGGCCCAATCCCGTGCCGCCGCTTGCGCGTGAGCGGGCGCGATCGACCCTGTAGAAGCGTTCGAACAGACGCGGGAGGTCTTCTGCCGGGATTCCGATGCCTGTGTCCGACACGGCAACGCGTGCACCGGTCTGATCGGCGGACAGCGATACGGTGACCGTACCGGACTCTGTGTACTTGATCGCGTTGTCCAGCAGGTTGTCGAGTGCGACGGCCACGTCCGTGCTGTCGGCGTGCACGAAGAGATCCTCGTCGGCCACACCAGAGTCGTCCACTACGACTTCCAAACCTCGATGTTGCGCAGAGACGCTGTGCGCAATGACCGCGTTGGCCACCGCTTCGCGCATGTTCGTGATGCTATCGGCGGGGGCGGTGGTCTCCAGCCGAGAGAGGTCCAGGAGGTCTTTGACCAGACGGCTGAGTCGCATTGATTCTTCGGATATCAGCGAGGCGAACGCCAAGGCCTGTTCTGTGTCTCCATCGTCTGCCGCATCGGATGCACTGTCGGCAAGCAGCTGGATAGCGGCGGTGGGAGTCTTGAGCTCATGACTGGCGTTCGTAACGAAATCCCTACGTATCACATCGACCTGGCTTCGCTCCGTGATGTCTGTGATCGCGACGAGGGTGCGCGTTTCGCCATCCTGCATGTCCAACGGGGCGACAGTCACGCGCAGGCATCGTCCAGTGGGATCGGGGTCGCACTCCTCAGTGGTCATTCTAGGGGCACCAAGCCGATGCTGGATATGTGTTGTCAGCGAGGTGGGCAGTCCCGATCTATCCAGCGTGAGGCCGTCCATGCTGCCCGGTGGGACACGGAACATCGTCGAAGCGGCGCTGCTCGCGAAGCGGATCGTGTCGCCCTCGAGCATCAATACCGTATCGGTGAGGCCGTCCAGGACGGTCCTGAGATAGGATCGCTCCGCGTCGAGCGCTCCGATACGGTCACGCATCTGGATGCGCAGGTCCGCGAGGGCTGTGGACATGTGAGAGAGCTCGCCGCGTTCCTCGGAGATGCGAACGTCGAGCCTGCCCGCAGCCATGGACTCTGCAGCTTGGGAGAGTCGCTTGACTTGACCTGCGGCGGTCGTGGTCACTCGGATGCTCACGAGTATTGCGACTATGAGCGCGACGAGAAGAATCAGCAGGCCGGTGCTGCGGGAACCGTCGGCTATGGCTTGAATGTCCTCGATGGGCTGGGAGACGCGCAAGACCACGCTTTCGCCGTTCACCGTGGCAGGGACTGCGATGTAGATCTGCTCAAGGTTCTGGGTGGCGCTGGTGCGTCGATCGGTACCAACCTTGCCTGCTTGGGCGGAGATCACTTCGGGGCGATCCGCATGGCTCCCCATGAGTTCCGGATCCTCCTCCGAGTCAGCTATGACAGTGCCATTCGTGTCGATGATCGTCATGCGAAGGTTGGTGCGAGCCACCAGCCGATCGACGGTGTCGGCGGTCGATGCGCTTGTGTCCGCAAAGACCAGGACTCCGGCTTGTGCAACTGACTGCAGGTGCTGCATCTGTTGCTCTACGACCCCGTCGGTCAATGGTGCGGACAGGCTCCACATCCAAGCGGCAGCGAACACCGTCACCACGAGAACGTATCCCACAGTCAGACGGAAGCCGTAGGATCGGGTGATCCTCGTGGCCAAGTGACTCACGAGCTCAGCACCTCAGTCTCGCCCTCGGGTGTGGCTTCAAAACGGTAGCCCATGCCATGGACCGTGTGTATGTAGTCAAAGGCAGAGGGCTCCTCTATGGCCTGGCGGAGACGGCGTATGTGCACGTCGATAGTGCGTGATGTGGGCAGGAACTCGTAACCCCATACCTGCTCGGCGAGGGCCTGACGGGTCATTAGGGAGCCCGCGTTGCTGGCGAGGGCCACAAGGAGCTGGAACTCCTTGAGGCGCAGTTTGGCTGACGCTCCGGCGACGGTGACTCGCTCCTGAGATGGCTCGATCACCAGGTCGCCGACCTCGATAGTGTCGTCCACGCGAAGCACCTCTCGCTGCCGGACGCGCCTGAGATTCGCACGTACGCGCGCTAGAAGCTCCTCCATTGAGAACGGTTTGGTCATATAATCGTCCGCACCGGCATCCAGGCCGCGGATCTTGTCTCGCTCCTGGTCCAGTGCGGTGACCATGATCATGGCGACATCCTTGTCGGTCTGACGGACCTCCTGAGCGATCGAATACCCATCGCGTCCGGGCAACATGAGATCCAGAAGTATGAGATCCGGCTTCGAGGTATGGAGCAGGTCCAAGGCCTGAGTCCCGTTCTCGCTCGAGGAGACTTCGAACCCGGCTCGTCGGAGAGCGTACTCCACGGTCTGTCGGATGATTGGATCATCCTCAACAACCAGTATGTTCGCCATGCGCTTCCACACCTCTGTCCTTCATTTGTCGGCCACGCGAACATCATGGCATGGGTTTGCGGGAATTCAAATGGATTTAACAAAAGTGTGACATGAATGTACGTGACTGTAACGTTCGTGCAACCAACAGGCCCTCAGACGTGGCTAGGATGCATTGCAGCGGCGGGCATTATGTCGACCGCAAATGGCATTCGACTTGAGGGAGTAGGCACCGTGAAGACATCGAGATGGGCGGTACTCGCACTTGTGGCTCTGCTGGTTATCGGTGCTGTCGCGCTGACTGGTTGTGGGGCAGCGGACGAAGAGACGACCGAGACGACCGAGAGCGGCGCTCAGGAACTCACCGGCGTGATCAACGTCGAAGGTTCCGACACGATCGTGAACATGGGTCAGGCTTGGGCCGAGGAGTTCATGGACCAGAACCCGGGCGTCATGATCACAGTCAAGGGCGGCGGTTCCGGCACAGGCATCGCGAGCCTCATCAACGGAACGATCGACTTCGCCGATGCGTCGCGAGGCATCAAGGACAGTGAGGTCGAGGCGGCCAAGGTCAACGGAGTCGACCCGGTCGAGCACACGGTCGCACGTGACGGTATCGCAGTCATCGTGAATCCTGCCAACCCGGTCGGAGCGCTCAGCAGCGAGCAGATCGGCGCGGTCTACCGAGGGGAGATCACGAACTGGAGCGAGGTCGGTGGCCAGGACATGGATATCGTCCTGCTCTCTCGCGACAGTTCCTCCGGTACGTATGAGTTCTTCAAAGAGGCTGTCGTCGGCGAGGATGCCGAGTACGCCAAGGAGGCTAGACTCCTAGTGTCCAATCAGGCGATCGTGGACGAGACCGCTGGCAATGAGGGCGCGATCGGTTACATCGGCGTCGGTTACATCACTGACGGTATCTCGGTTCTTGAGGTCGATGGTACGGCAGCTTCAGTGGAGGCGGTGCTCGCTGGCGACTACGCGATCTCGCGTGCGCTCTACATGTACAGCGACGGTGAGGTCGCAGGCGCCGCCGCTGCATACCTTGAGTGGATCACCGGTCCAGAGGGCCAGAAGATCGTCGAGGGTCAGGGCTTCGTGCCGCTGGGCTAGGTTGGAGCACATATGTCGATCGAACCTCTCATGACCGCGAGAGGTCGGACCGGCCGTGCGGCGGCTATCCGCCGCACGGCCGAGGCCGTTACCTCGGGTCTGATACGCGCCTCCGGGTGGGTGTCCATTCTCATACTGGCAGCTATCGCCTCATTCCTGTTCCTGAACGCGTCTCGTGCGCTGCAGGAGGTCGGGCTGCTCACCATGCTCACCGGCGACAGCTGGTACCCGACCTCTAACGATGCGCAGTTCGGCTTCATACCCATGATGGTCGGTACCGCTTGGGTCACTGTCACTGCACTCGTCACCGCAGTTCCGCTGGGTGTCGCCTCGGCGGTCTATATCTCTGAGTTCGCCGATGGACGCATCAAGGAGGTCTCCAAGTCGATCATAGAGGTCATGGCAGCGATTCCCTCCGTTGTCTATGGCCTGCTGGGCATAGCTCTTCTGGTACCGAATGTGAAGAGTGTTTTCGGGCTTGATACGGGTCTGACCGCATTCACTGCCGGCTTGGTGGTGGGCATCATGGTGCTTCCCACCATAGTGTCGATCTCGGAGGACGCGCTGCACGCTGTTCCCGATGCGCTGCGCCAGGGCTCGGCAGCGCTGGGAAATACGCGCTGGCAGACAGTGTGGAAGGTCGTTCTGCCGTCGGCCTCATCAGGCATCTTCGCAGCGGTCATGTTGGGCATGGGGCGCGCGATCGGCGAGACCATGGTCGTTCTCATGCTGGCGGGCAACGCCGGAATCATACCTGGCAATCCATTCGAATCCGTGCGAACCATGCCGGGCACCATCGCTGCGGAGATGGGCGAGGTCGTTCGAGGAGGACTGCACTACTCCGTGTTGTTCGTCACAGGTCTCGTGCTCTTCGCGGTGACGTTCGCGATCAACTTGGCTGCTGACCTGGTGTTGGAGCGCCAGCGCAAGAGGTGGAGCCGATGAGTCGGGTGAGACGTGCACGGCTCGCCGAGGCGGTAGCGAAGGCGGTCATGGGGGCGGCCACTCTTGTCGTCATAGGTATAGCTTTGTTCCTGCTCGGATATCTAACATATCGTGGAGCTCCGTCTGTGAGTTGGGAGTTCTTGTCCCAGGCGCCCAGGAAGGCCATGACGGAGGGAGGCATCTTCCCCGTCATCATGGGCACGGTGTACCTCGTGATGGGGACTGCGGCCTTCGCCCTGCCGATCGGTATCATGGCAGGTGTCTATCTCTCTGAGTTCGCGCCACGCAATCTCATGACCCGGACCATTCGTTTGGCCATTGCGAACATGGCCGGCGTGCCGTCGATCGTATACGGACTGTTCGGCTTCGCGCTGTTCGTCATGTCGCTCGATCTCGGCGTGTCCGTGGTTGCCGGTGCACTCACTCTCGCGTGCCTCACGTTGCCGGTGGTCATCACGGTCACAGAGGAGTCGCTCCGGCGGATCCCGCTTGAGTTGCGGCAGGCTTCACTGGCGTTGGGAGCTTCACGCATGCGCACGATCCAGAAGGTCGTGCTTCCCGCCGCCGCTCCGGGAATCGTGACTGGTTCGATCCTAGGACTGTCGAGGGCTGCGGGTGAGACAGCGCCGGTGCTGTTCACTGCCGTCGCATTCTTCGCGCCAATGCCGAGCACGCCTCTCGACCAGACCATGGCGCTGCCGTATCACCTGTACATCATGGCCACGCAGGCGGTTCGACCCGCTCCCCACATTGTCTGGGGTACGGCGTTCGTACTCGTTGCAGGCGTGAGCCTCATCAACGTCATCGCTGCGGGCTGGCGTTCTGCTCAGAGAAGGAAGATCAAATGGTGAAGGATCAGACGGGATCGTTCGAATTGGAGAATGTTTCGGTGACGTATGGCAAGGAGACCGCTGTGGCGGGGGTGAGCATGAGTGTGCCATCGCAGGCCGTGACGGCACTCATCGGCCCGTCGGGGTGTGGCAAGTCCACGCTGTTGCGCTGTCTGAATAGGATGAACGACGAGATCGGCGGGGTGACGGTCGGGGGTGCGATCCTCCTGGACGGGGCGGACATAAACGCCAGGAATGTCGATCCGGTCGAGCTGCGCATTCGTGTGGGGCAGGTGTTCCAGAAGCCGAACCCGTTCCCCATGTCGGTGTACGACAACGTGGCCTACGGACCCAAGACGCATGGCGTGCGCACACGTTCCGACCTCGACGCGATAGTCGAGGAGTCGCTCGTCAGAGCGGCGCTCTGGAACGAGGTGAAGGGATCGCTCAAGAAGCATGCGTTCGAACTCTCTGGCGGACAGCAGCAGAGGTTGTGCATCGCGCGAGCCTTGGCCACTGAGCCGGAGGTTCTTCTCATGGATGAGCCCGCATCGGCGCTCGATCCCATATCGACTCAGCAGATCGAGGACACGATAGCTGAGCTGAAGGACACGGTGACTATCGTCATAGTCACCCACAATATGCAGCAGGCGGCTCGGATATCGGACAGGACCGCTTTCATGCTTCGTGAGAGCATGGAGGCTCCAGCTACCCTGATAGAGGTCGGCGACACGCGGACGATGTTCACCAATCCTAGCGACAAGCGTACTGAGGCATATATAACCGGCCGTTTCGGGTAGAAGATAAACGGTAGGATATTCCTGAGGTATGGATAATTTGACCGTTTATCGGTGCCTTGGTTCACTCAGGCAGACGATTCTGCCGATATAGTGTATTGAACAGGCCCTCGATGGGAGCCCGCAGGAGATCATGAGACGATTCGCAGCGATATACGTGGTTCTCGCGCTGGCTGTACTGTCGGCTGGTGGCGTGTGGGATCCGAGTCCCGCTGTGGCGGACAAGCCTCCTCCTTCCGGCACGTACGCCATCACAGTAGACACCATTGCAGTGGATTTCGGGATGCTCGATCCCGAGATCGACGTCGTACTGCCCGCAGCAGTGACGGTCACGGTCGCGGGGTTCAAGATCGGCGACACGTACGACCTCTCGTACACTGCCACCGACTTCACGTGCAGTGATCCTACGGTCACAACCCCGGTCATGCCCATTGATGACATGCGGTACGCGGTGAGTGGCGATGCTGTCGTTCCTGAAACGGCGATGGGCGCCGCCGGTTTCATCGATACTCAGGACACAGTCAAGAACAACTGGAACTATGACTATGTGTTCGACTTCACGCTGAATGTGCCTTTCGACTACGATGCCGGCATCTACACAGCGGATGTCGTGTACACGGCCGTTCTCTACTGATCTCTCGAGCGTGATGTCCGGGGAGTCCCTCGATGGGCCTCAACTTCGTCCTACTCTTGGTGTCGATCCATTCTCTTGAACAAATAGACAGGACGCGCCGAGG
>JAQIBK010000187.1 GCA_027859125.1 Actinomycetota bacterium
GTCGTAGTGGCCTCTTGGACCGCATGCACCGAGGGGTTCTCCGTATTGAAACTGAAGGCGAGATTCTCGCGACCGTCCAGATCGGCCCAGCCTGAGTGGCACTTGAAGCAGAGTTCATACTCATCGTCGACGCCACGCTTCTCGGTGTACTCCACAGAGGCGATCGAGTTGTTCGTGACCGATGTGCCCCACGTCCCTAGGATCTGCCCATATGCTACGGGCGCCACAGCGACGGTGGACGTCGCCTCATGAGTGTTGTGGCAGTCCGTGCACTCGACGTGCATCACGATCGTGGCTGTCTCTGTGGAGACGTGTGTGTCCGCCACTGCGCCTATGGGGTGCCGACTAGGGCCAACGGCCCCCAGATCGGCCGCTACGACCGCAGGGGCTGTGCCTGCGAGCTCCACTCCCCCGCCCCAGAGTGTGACGGTGGCCGCCATGTCGAGCGCTGTTCCTCCAGCATTCTGGTTCATGACCTGCACCGAAGGAAGCTGCCTTGTGATGGTTCGGGACCACAGACCCGCGTTGCCCACGAGCAACTCTTTGACTCCATCGGCATCCACGTCGGCAAGTGACACAGTTCCTGCGTTGTAGCCGGCACCGGTGGGGTAGAACAAAGGCAAGGTGAGACCGCCAGAAACGGTCTGAACGAACACATCTATGCCACCGGCGAGCGTGCCACCCGCGTACACAACGGTGATCTCGTCACCGGAAGTACCTGCGGGAGCGGAGCCGGGCAGCACATCGCCCACCACCGAATCCATGGCTATGGCTCCTGCCGGCGCCCCATCATCGACATGACCCATCTCGGTGCCGGTACCGTCAAAGACAGAAACGGTCCCTGTGGTCTCACCGCTGTTCACGATCACGATCTCGGCTTTGGTGCCACCCTTCCATGCGTCCCCGATACTAGGGCCGCGCGGCGTGTCGCGCGTCGCATATGGGCCGTATGAGGTGAGAGCTCCGGCACTCTCGGTGAATATGCGGAACTGATCATCCGCGCCAGCTGTGACAACGATGTCGGCCGCAACCGTGCCCGTCGTGTCACCTGACGCGATACCTGAAGCGCCGCTGCCCACGGAGATCGGTCCTGCGACAATGCTGAGCCCCGTGCCGTTGTACCGATAGAGGTACAGAGCACCAGCGGCTGAGTTCACAACTGCAACCTCGGGCAACCCAGTGCCATCGAGCACGACATCTGCGATCTCCACATAGTCCGCGATCACGGTGATGCCCAGAGTGCCCGGGCCATCAGACAGTGATATCCCCCCGAGTGGATCGGATCCGAACACGTCAAGCCGCGCACCCGACGCGTCCGCGACAATGAGCTCAGCGATGCCGTCGCCGTCTATGTCTCCTGAAGCAGCATCCCCTGAGCGAACTCCAGGCTGATAACCCCGGGGTCCGAGCAGCGCCAGTGGTGCCGTTCCGGTCTCCTCGGCGGAGTAGAGGTGTATCTCACCTGAGAGAGAGGTCTCGACAGAAGGTCGCCACGCTGCCACTAGCTCGATGTCTGGCAGAGGCGACTGAGGCCACACGGTTGCAGATACGTCAGTCGAGGCTGGTCCTTCCGCGTTGTGGCACTGTTCGCACAGCGCGCGCCCTTGAATCTGAACCATCTTGGGAAGCGCACTGGAGGAGTCCTCGTTGGCGCGGCCCATGGGGGCGTGACAGACCTGACACTCACCAACCGTCCGGGAATCATCGAGGGAGGCCCACGCGGCGGGGATCACCCATGTTTCCTCCGATGAGCCATGCCCCGAAGTCGCATAGACCGCGGAGCCGACCCACGTTGACGATGCTGCCAAGTGACACGAGAGGCATAGCGTGCGGTCATTTGCCGTGATCGTGGCAGTGGTCGGAGCATTGGGCGGATACACGGCACTGACGATGGTGGGCGCTATGTCCGACCCGTGAGGGTCGTGGCACACAGAACACAGGATCTGCGTTTCGGATGCAGGGCCCGTGAGCCCCTCCGCATGCGCTGTTGACGTCCATACCGTCATACCGTCGAAAGTGTCCTGCGCACGATCCTCGTGACAGGCTGTGCAGTACTCGTCACCCTGGAAGACCTGTTCGTCATCGGCGTCACGAGCTCTGAGAAGCGCCGGGTACGTGGTGCCGTCGGTTCGGCGTTCGACACCATGACTATCATGGCAATCGCTGCAATCCTTGGGGCTGGGACCGTAATCGGAGACATCGGGAGCCATGAGGTGTCCCGATGATGCGTTGAAGGGAGACAGAACATCCGTTCCCGCACCCAGGCTCTCCACGCCATGACACACATAGCACATGAGTGTGTCGCCAGCGTCTGCGCTCGTACCCAGGATCAGCGCACTCCCGAATGTGTCAGGGTCCCAGAACGTTCTGAACTCAGTGTCCGAGCCGGCGGTGTGAGCCCTGTGGCACATGGCGCAGGTGTCGGTATCCTGCTTTTCGGGCACGTGAGGGGCAGGGGCCGCATACACCAGCGATGGCGCACTCAGAGATATCGCAATGAGTGCCATCGCAATCCACTTGGCTATGTGACATCGAGGAGTGTGCTCCACGAACCCGCCCCGTCTGTCCTAGTTCGCGATCACAGCCGCCTTACGGCCAGCCTCTAGAGCATGATCGTCAAGTGTGGTCACTCCGCGCTCGACCGCATCATCGATCGCTGCGGCCGCCATGGCACAGAATAGGTTGCCGTCGTTCTCGGATTCGGTGAGCAGGGTACCGATCACGCCGCCTTCGACTCTAGGATACTCATCTGCAATCGACGCGCTGTCCAGCCAGCCCTGAACAACCTCCACAGTCAGAGGCTCGCTCTCCTGATACTCACGGAGGCCATTCATCTCCCAGTTCACCTGAGTAGCTCCTTCGAACTGCTCCTCGATCTCTGGAATCTGTCCCGGCTTATGAGAGATAACGATCACGCCGCCGTCGGCAAGCGCCCATCTCAGGTCGGTCAAAGATGTCACGATCTTGACACGAACGTCTTGAGGCATGAGAGGCCACGCGTCGAAGCGATCGTAGATGATGGCAACGCTATCGAAGTGGTACCGAGCGAACTTGACGATAGACTTCAGTGTCTTGCGGGGCGCCTTGGTGATCTTGAGCTCCTGAGCACAAGAGGATGCGCCCTGAGCCTTGTAGGCCCGAATACTCCGCGCTATCACCGGCGACAGATGGGCCTTTGCATAGGCTGCGACGTACTCCACCACGGCATCAGCGAACTCCGCCTCACGTGCAGCAGCGAGATCCTCCTCTGTTGGCTGATCCACGTCGACTTCTACTTCGGCATCAGCTTCATGGAGTGTACCCGCAACATGGGTGTCATCGAGGGACTTGGTGTATATCTCGCTGAGCGAATCCGCCCCATTGTTCTCATCATCGTCGTCAGTCTCATCCGGATCGACCTCGACTCCGTCCTGGCGAGTCTGAGAGACGCGCATCATCATCTCCAGATCGTCAACGCCCTCACGTTCACCGATGTACTCCCCGTAGAAGCGGCGCAGCGCAGTGGGATCATCGGCGAGTTCCTGGACGATCTCATCAAGATCCGCATCCGCGATCGCAGCGAATTCAGGCAGTTCCTTATCCGTGTCCGAAAGGGCCGAGATGGTGTAGTTGGTGAGCACGGCCTCGAGGCCGTGTCCGGTGAGCCTCTCCCCCAAGGAGTTGAGCGCGCTGCGCACTCGGCCACGCTTCATGAGCTCAAGAGGAACGTAAGTGGCGAGAATACGACTCTCAGGTGAGGCGAGTTCGGCAAGAACCTCGACCAACGCATTGACCGGATAGTACTCAGGCAGTTGGAGGCTCTTCAGAACCCGAATCGGACGAGCGCTCTCTTGGGATCCAGCTATATGGATCTTTGCCAACAGCTCAAGCGATGCGCTGTTTATGATCGTTCGGACAAGCGGCACATCAGTGCTGTTCGGATGCATGCGCGGTCGGAACGGATTACCCATCAACCCCAATGCGCTGAGACGATCGTCATTGATACGGGGAGTAGTGGAATCAGACACAGGCGAACTCCTTACTTCAGTCGAAGTCTCAAGACCCCAAGGTCCCGAACGAGCAACTCACACACGAGTATACGGGTAGACGTCCACGCACTCCATCTCATGAGACGAAACACCAGAAAGGGGGCACGTGGCCATACACCTGCCACGGGAAGGACCCCGGACCGGTTGGTCCGGGGTCCCACCGAGTAACCAGTGCGATGCGTTCATCACACCGTAGTTCCCGAGCTTACTTGTTGTGGCA
>JAQIBK010000099.1 GCA_027859125.1 Actinomycetota bacterium
GCTCGTTGATGATGCGCAGGACTTCGAGACCCGCGATCTTGCCGGCGTCCTTGGTCGCCTGACGCTGCATGTCGTTGAAGTAAGCGGGAACGGTGATGACAGCCTGGGTCACGGTCTCACCAAGGTATGCCTCGGCGTCGGCCCTGAGCTTCTGCAGCACCATGGCCGAGATCTCCTCGGGCGTGAACATCTTGCCGTCGATGTCTATGTTGCAGCGACCGTCCTTGCCCTTCTGCACCTTGTACGCGATGGTCCCGCGCTCAGACTCGGTCTCACCGTACTTGCGACCGACAAAACGCTTGATCGAGCTGATAGTGTTCTCCGGGTTGGTGATCGCCTGGTTCTTGGCGGCCTTGCCGACGACGCGCTCGCCGTCAGCACGGAATGCCACGACTGACGGAGTGGTTCGATCACCCTCCGCGTTGATGATGACTGTGGGCTCTCCACCCTCTAATACGGCGACTGCCGAGTTGGTGGTGCCCAGATCGATTCCGAGGACTTTACCCATGGTTCTTTTCGACCCCTTTCGTTGATGCACTGATCCGCGATGCTGAAGGCACCCGGCTTGATTACAGAAATGGCGGATGCTTGATCCGTTGCCTCAGTCTAGAATCTAAGTCTGTATGAGTCAAGTTATCTGAAGCGCAGACTGTATACCCATGACCATCCAAGAATTAACGCAAAGTGTCTTCACACCCCACGAATCAATCGGTAGAGTCGGCGACGAAGTATCCATCATCACCTTCAGGGAGAGCCGATGTCACGACCGATCATCTACACCGACGAATGCTCTGGCTGCGGCACACGCGTCGACGCATGCCCCGAAAGCGTGCTCGAGCTCGTTGGCGATGTAGCTGACGTGGTCAACGAGGACAGCTGCATCGCGTGCGGAACGTGTCTTGAAGAGTGTCAGATGGGTGCGATCACTGAGATCGAAGAGGACTGATCTCTAGTAGATCGGCCGACGTCGAACGGCTTTGAACTGGTTCCAGACCCTGAGCTTGCGAGTATCGTCGGCCAAAGAGGCCTCCAGCCCGTCCACCGCTATGAGAACGCGTCCCCGCGATTCATATGCATGGCCGAAGTTGCGATCCGATAACCCGAAGGCCGTCGCCACCTCAGCCGCAGCATCTGCGTCGAGCGCCACCACCAGCTCAGGATCGATCGCTTCCACGATTCCTCGAATACGTGAGGCACGCAGTTCAACGTGGTGCTCCCGACAGATCGGCGCCCAGGCGAAGAATACCCGATCAGAGTCCCATCCGAGTTGCTTGAGGGCCGCCAGGGAAGCTTCTCCGTCCGGCCCGCTCATGGCGCTGCCGCCGGCAGTCTCAGCCGGTCCCGCCTGCCCCTTGAACACCACTGTCTGAGCATCGAGTGGCCCGTGCGACGCCACCTCTCCACACAAGGATGCCCGTCGCTGCGCGGCCACGAGTTCGGTTCTCGCCTTGACGGCGAATGCGTCGGCGATCGATTCGTTCGACTTCTGAGCGATGTCGTGACTCATCTGCTGGTGATCACCCGTTCTGAACGAACCATTCACATGTCTCAGCAAGACCACGTTCGATCGGTATTCGTGCATCCCAGGCGAAGACGTCGAGTGCCTTCTGGGCACTCAATGCACTGCGATCCACATCCCCCGCACGAGCCGCAGCGTACACGAACGGCTCACTGTGACCGGATGCCCCACGCAAACACGCCGCAACCTCATCGACAGTGGTCTCGCGACTCGTCGCAACGTTGTACGCGGGACCCCCGCCATTGCCATCGCGCAGGCTTCTCCCGGACTTCAGCGCTGCAGTGATCGCCGCCACGACATCGCCCACGAACACGAAATCACGCGTCTGCGAACCGTCACCGTAGATTGTGGGCACGCCGCCCTCCGCCAACTTTGCGCAGAAGATCGCGATTACACCGCCCTCGCCCCGCCAGTCCTGACGCGGACCATAGACATTCGAGAATCTGAAACTCGCAAAATCGACATCGGCAGGTGCCAACTCCTGTGCCAAGAGGCTTTCGGCGGCCAGTTTGGAGCGGCCGTAGGGATTCACCGGCTCCTTGTGCGCGTCCTCGGGCAGCGGCACGACGACCGGCTCTCCGTACACAGCCGCCGACGAGGCAGAGATCACCCGCGTGGCACCAGCCTTGGCAGCTGCACTCGCAACCCTGCGCGTTCCCTCTGCGTTCACGCTCCAATCACGCTGCGGATCCTTGATGGACTCGCCCACACTCGCCTGCGCCGCCAGGTGAACGACCCGGTCAGGGGCGAACTCAGCCACCGCATCATCAAGGTTGCTGTCCAGGATGTCCATCACCCGCAACCAAGCGTCCGGATGGACGTTCTGGCGATGTCCCGTTGAAAGATCGTCAATGATCCCGACCTCATGCTGCTGAATGAGCGAGTTCACCAGATTCGAGCCGATGAAACCCGCGCCACCTGTCACCAATACGCGCATGTGCAAGACCTCAATCGCTCGAAGACGGGCTTCCGGACTCTTCCAAGTGTCGGACCTCAGAGAGATCCGACCACACGATCAAACGATAGCGTGCGCTGTACGGCGGGTCACATGCCGTCAGCGTCAGGCGGGGTTGCTCAGTACTCTCAACAACATCGACGCGGTCCGGTGTCACCTGGAACGACTCAGCGACCACGTACCGATACAGCCGATACGGAGAGTACAGGTCAATGGTATCACCAGGCTGTAGTTCATCCAGACGGTAGAACGGCGCACCGTACGTGGTCCTATGACCGGAAATGCCGACGTTCCCTGTGGGAGCCGGCAGATTCGTGTAGTCGATCCACGCCGGGCCCTTCTTGAGGTTCGCAGGGCTGTGTCCCTTGATCACGACCGCGTCGAGCTCCATGCGTTCAATGATCAGCCGACCGAACACCCCGCCATCCTCAAGAGTCTGCCAGTAGGCCAGGTCCTCCTCGGCCCAACTGTCCCATGCCGTAGGTGTCTCCTCGGCGGATGGAAGTGCCTCCAGCAGGTCCTCAGGGTCTTCGGCAGCCACCGCCCCAAGCCCGCCGAGATCGTCGCGCAACGACTGCTGTTCGATAGCGGAAACCGCGTTGGTGATCCAGTAATACGCCAGTAGGCCGATGGCCATACCCAGAAGAACGTTGCCGAGAGCACGAATACCCAGCCGGTACCCTCCAATGCTGCCTGATTCTGAGCCGCTGAGTTGCATCGATGCCGTCTCCGATCGGACATGGTTGAATCTGGCATTTCAGTGAAATCCGTCACACGAAATCTGTGACGGATATTACAGACTCCCTATTAACCTCGCACGCACTTGTGCCGATACAAACAGTGTAAGCGAATTTGACAACAGCACATCGCACAAGCTCCCCGCCAAAGGCACAACCCACCGAAAGGTGGGTGTCGCAAAGTCACGGGTCTAACGGAGGCACACGCCTCCCACGACAGCCGGACTGCCGGGTTCGAGCCGGAATCTCACCGGCCCGCTCCATCCCGGATCAGCAACAGGGAGGAGATGGGTCGATGTGTCCGAGACTCGAACCAGGGGTGCTTTTCGATGAAGCTCGTTTCCCGCTCAACCAGGATTCGCCTGATCGCCATGATGATCGTTGTTGCTATCGTCGCAACCGCAGCACCCGCCATGGCCGCAGTCATCTACGACACTCCAGCCGACGGTATCGCCGCGAAGTTCGCTTCGCTGCTCGATCCCAAGCCGGCGCCATTCGTGAAGATCGTCAAAGTCTACGCTCCGCTGCCTGTCAGCGAAGCCCCCATGGTCGCTGCGGCTGCTCCGGCCGCCCAGGAAGCCCCTGCCATCCAGGTCGCGTCCCTCACAGAGGCCTCGGTCATGGTGCAGGCTCCCCTGCCCGTCGCACAAGCCCCTGTCAAGCCACAGGCAACATCCTCCGGCACTGCAGCCACCCGCCCCGCCGCCGAAGCAACTGGTGACGAAACCGCACAGGCTCGCGCCATCCTGGCCGGCCTGATCGCCCAGCACCCGACCCTTCAAGGCGTCACGGTCTCCATGGGTGAGACTCCCGGTGGATACCAAGCGGTCGCTTACTACGAGTCCGGTCGCATCCAGGTCAACCCGAATCACACCGCAAGCCTCTCGCGCATCCTGAACCACGAGGTCTGGCACATCATCGACTGGAGAGACAACGGAGTAATCGACTGGGGCGAGAACGTTCCTCCCGCGTAGGAACCCCGGAAGACCCGCATTCATGAGAAAGACCCCGGAAGAAGTCCGGGGTCTTTCTCAGTTCCATGCATTCACAAGATCGAACACGACTCACGTCAAGCTCTGCGGTCATGCAGACTTGCGCCCGAATCGACGAAGCGTGGTACCTGCGATCGCCGCGGCGAATGCACCAAAGAACAACCGTGCAGCATCTCCACCGGTGAAGGGCAGGAATCCCTCACCTACACCAACACTGGACGAATCGGTGTTGTTCGCCGTGTCCGGATCATCAGGATGCACGACCGTCACCACATTGTTCACGTTGGTTGACCCGGCAGGCATATCAGACGATATGCGAAGCGAGTACGTCTTGGTGAGAGACGCATCGGGAGCCAATGGACCTGCAAGAGTACGCCTGCAATCATGTGACGTTGCGCCAACTGAACGCAGTGATCCACACCCTGGTGCCATGTGGATCCTGGACTTATCGCCCAGAAGACAGGTAGGGAGGTCGCATGGTGCCGACCTCCCTACCTGCTTTTTCTTCGATATGACGTGCTAACTGAATCTACCGTCTCCTACGAGGT
>JAQIBK010000004.1 GCA_027859125.1 Actinomycetota bacterium
ACATAGGGTCGTTCAAGGTGGTCGTGGATCGCAAGTACAACGTGATGGTGGGCAAGCTCGCCCGGAAGCTCACACATCCGCTGCGTGAGGTAGAGACGGAGTTGGGCAACCTCATGGCCGACTGTTTCGCCGATGCGGCTGAGTGCGATGTGGTGATGCTGGGCTCGGGCTCCGTGCGCGTGGAGGAGTTGGGTCCTCGGGTGACGCTAGGGGAGATGATGTCGTGCTTCCCCTACGATGACTCCTTGGTCGACTACACGGTGGACGGTGCCGCGCTCAAGCAGATGTTCGCGCACGTGATGCGCAATGCCAACCGCGACGGTGAGGGCGAGTGCTACCAAGTGAACTCAGGGGTGCGCGCTGTGCACGATGATGCGACAGACACGCTCAAGTCTCTCTCGATCGCAGGTGAGCCCGTTCGCGATGACGGTGCCTACATCGTTTGCCTGCAGGGCTACCATGCGACCAATGCCGAGAAGAACCTGGGAGTCGCGCTCGACTCAGATGGTGGAGCTTCCCGGGTGGTAGCGACCTCGGCACAAGACGTCTTCGAGGAGTTCCTGCGCAACAATCAGAACGCCGACGCCAAGACCGAAGGGCGTCTGGTCTACGAGTAGATAGACAGGATAGCTTTCGGGATGGGAGGGCTGTACGTGGGCGTCATGGAGAAAAGGTATCCTTCGTCGATCCAGCCTGTGCTGATCGCTCCATGCGGAATGGACTGCGGACTCTGTATTGGTCATCTCAGGGACAGGAATCCTTGTGGTGGCTGCGGCGGCGGCGACACGAACAAGCCCAAGCACTGCGTTGTCTGTCGAATCAAGAACTGCGACGAGATCGAATCCGGCGACAGTGGCTTCTGCTTCGATTGCACCAAGTTCCCGTGTGCCCGGATGCGGCAGCTCGACAAGCGATACCGCACCAAATACGGCATGAGCATGCTAGAGAACTTGGAGCGTATCAGCGAGCTGGGGCTCGACGGCTTCGTCGCTTCCGAGCAGGAAAGGTGGACGTGCGCTGAGTGTGGAGGAGTGATCTGTGTGCATAGGGAGGATTGCATCTACTGCGGGCATCCAAGAAAACAGGTCGGGGGGTAAGGCTCTGAGAGGGAACATAACGGGTTCAGCGCTCTTGCTGCTGGGGGCGCTGCTCATGTCATCGGGTTGCGCTTCTGCTGTCGGTTCCGAGCCTTCATCGGAGACACAGAAGACGCTGGAGGCTCAGGAAGAGCCCACCGTGCAGGAGCAGATGAGGCTGGCGGATGCTCCCGATGAGGTCATCCCGGCGGATACAGTGGGCCGGAGCATCGTCTCGTTGTACAACGGCCCCTCGCTGCTCGAACCGCAGGGAGCAGATACGGAATCGGTTGACGTTGTCGTGGTGTTCCAAGACGGACTTGTCATTCAGGCATCCACAGAAGACTCGGTGCGGCCGAACGCCATCATTCTGGGCGACCATGCGGGGCAGATGGCCATGGATCCACAGTACAGCTCGGTGGAGACCGCGACGGTCGTGGACAAGTTCGCCATCGTCACTGTAGGGATGCTGCCCACCATCTGGCGGGATTCAGCCGCCCCTATGGGCGAGGGCGGTCTCAAGAGCGGTGCCATGGTGCAGTGGGCGGACGACGTGTGGTTCTACAACGTCTGGATCGAGGATTCCGACGACACTGACACCGTTCTGGCGATCGCTCGCTCCATGGGTCAGTAGGCAGTTGTTGAATTCGTGATGCGGGATTCCCAGATCACGCACGGTGACGATTGCGAGAGTTCACTGCGTAATGTGCGCGCACTCGGCATCGTTAGCCTCTTGACAGACGCATCCTCGGAGTCTGTCTATCCCATACTCCCGCTCTTTCTCGTCAATGTCCTAGGTGCGCCGGTCGCTGCGATCGGCGTCATGGAATCACTGGCCGAGGCGACCTCTTCGCTCACGCGAGTATTCTCGGGATGGTTGTCCGACCGCTTGGGGCGCAGACGTCCGCTGGTGCTTCTGGGCTACAGCTTGAGCAACTTCGTGAAGCCCGCGTTCGCGCTGGTGCCGTCGTGGCCGGCCGCGCTTGCGCTACGTGTGACCGATCGACTTGGCAAGGGCATTCGTACAGCACCCAGAGATGCGTTGATCGCTGACTCGTGCTCGACGCAGGATCGAGGCGCCGCCTTCGGGCTGCATCGCGCACTGGATACTGCGGGGGCGGCGATCGGGCCGCTGGTAGCGTGGTTGGTGCTGACTCTGTCGCCTGACGGGTACCGCACCGTATTCCTAATCTCTGCAGTCCCCGGGGTGGC
Source organism: Actinomycetota bacterium (assembly GCA_027859125.1). GTDB lineage: Bacteria > Actinomycetota > Coriobacteriia > Anaerosomatales > UBA3086 > UBA3086. Next base: position 2,289 of record JAQIBK010000004.1, read on the forward strand.
GGCGATCCTGGTGCTGCTATTCACCGTCGGAGAGCGGCGACCCGCAGTCGCATCCTCCTCGGCTGTTCCGCCGCTGCGTCTTCGAAACCTAGGACGTCCATTCGCGTTGTTCACCGCCGTGTCGGCGGTCTTCGCACTTGGGAACTCGTCAGATGCGATGCTGATTCTGAGGGCGCAGGACTTGGGCGCATCCGTCGCCGTTGTGCCGCTCATGTACTTCGTGTTCAACCTGGTGGCCGCCTCGCTGGCATCCAAATTCGGCAAGCGCTCGGATCGCGTTGGGCGACGTCGGGTCATCATCACCGGATTCGCGCTATATGCGGTTGTGTACTTGGGCTTTGCGCTGGCGTCGGCCACTTGGACACCTTGGCTGTTGTTCGCGGCATACGGCGTTCCCTACGCGCTCACCGAGGGCATGACCAGGGCGTTCGTGGTCGATCTCGTGCCTTCGGAGATTCGCGCCACCGCCGTGGGAGGGTATACGTTCGTGCTGGGGCTTGCGGCGCTGCCGTCGAGCGCGGTCGCCGGCATATTGTGGGACACCGTTTCGCATCGCGCACCGTTCGTTCTGTCAGCGGGATTCATGGGATTGGCGGCGTTGGCCATGTGGGTTCTTCGTCGCAACATGACTCCTTTCGAGGAAGTCGTAGGAGGTACGTCATGAAGCTCGATTTCAAGCGTGAGATGAAACACCTGTATGGCCCTGGAGCTAAAGAGGTCGTGCAGGTGGACGTTCCGTCCATGAACTTCCTCATGGTGGACGGCATCGGTGACCCCGGTACCGCTCAGACATACGGGGAGGCAATCGAGGCGCTGTATGGTTTGGCGTACGCGCTCAAGTTCGCCGTCAAGAAGGGCTCGTCGGCGATCGACTACGGCGTCATGCCTCTTGAGGGGCTCTGGTGGGCCGATGACATGTCGGCATTCGCAGAGGGAGATCGCTCCGCTTGGAAGTGGACGATGATGATCATGCAGCCGGAGTTCGTTACTTGGGAACTGGTCGATGAGGCTGCCGAGAAGTTGGCAGGCAAGAAGAACCCCGTGGCACTGCCACTTGTGCGCTTCGAGAGCTTCTGCGAGGGCGCCGCTGCTCAGATCATGCACATCGGTCCGTTCTCCGAAGAGGGACCGACGATTCAGAGGGTACACGAGTTCATTGACGATTCGGGGTGCGAACGATTCGGCAAGCACCACGAGATCTATCTGAGTGACATCCGCAGGGCGGATCCGGCCAAATGGAAGACTGTTATTCGACAGCCCATGAGGTGATGTCGATAGCCATGATCGAGGCCGAGAAGCCCCGTTGCCCCCTTGTCATCGCCAGTTGCTCTGACCCAACACAGACTCAGGGCGGCGTGGTGGACCGCGGCCATGTTGCACTTGGACTCAGTCGTTCATTCGTCACAGTTTGGATGTGGAAGCTTCTGCTAATATCTCCATAAATAGGGGCGGCCGGCATCCGCTAACCTTCGTATGCCGGTCCTTGTGGGGAAGGACCGAGACATGCGTTCGATCATCTCTCCTGCGGGGCGTTTCCGACTTGTTGTCACTGTCGTGCTCCTCATCTCTCTTGTGCCGCTTCCCGGGGTCGCGGCTATTGCGCCATCAGCCATGCGCACACTGGGTTCGGTCACGCTGCAGACGACTGAACCTGCGATGGTCAGAGTCGCTGGAGCCGATCGGCTCGGTACCGCACTCGCCATCTCACAGATAGGGTGGGACAGCAGCGATACGGTGCTTGTGGCGGCAAAGGGCAGCTTCCCCGATGCACTCGCTGGTGGTCCACTGGCCGCGGCGCTCGACGCACCCATCCTGCTCACTGACCCATCGGAACTGACCTCGGAGGTCGCCGATGAGATCGTCCGCCTCAGCGCGACGAAGGTGATCGTTCTAGGGGGACAGACGGCCGTGAGTCCTGTTGTTGTCGCCGACCTCATTGACACAGGAATCGCTCCCGAAGCCATCGAGCGGATCGGTGGCGATGATCGCTACGAGACCTCCGCGCTGATCGCGAGACGTGTGATCGAGCTCGTTGGAGGTTGCGACACCGTGGTCGTCACCACAGGCGAGAACTTCCCGGACGCGCTTGGAGCTTCCGGCATTGCAGGATTCTTCGGCTGGCCGATCCTGTTCGTGCGGCCGGACTCTGTGCCGCCCTCGACTGCGGGTCTGCTTGCAGAGCTGGCACCTGAGGATGCCATCGTCTTGCCGATAGCCACGCTCGTCGTGGGCGGCGAGGCGGCTGTGGGCGCCGATGTACTCGACATGCTCCCTGCCGCGACGCGCATCGGTGGTGCCGATCGCTATGAGACCGCGGGTCTGATCGCTGAGTGGGCATTCGCCCGAGGCGCCAGCTATGATCACGTCTACCTGGCCACAGGCCTCGACTTCCCTGACGCGCTCGCACTCGCGCCGCTGGCTGCACGCGGCGGTTGCCCGGTCGTGTTCACGCGACCCGATGCATTGCCTGCTGCCACCGATGACTTCTTCATGAGTCACTGCTCCGCCATCGTGGACGTCACGGTTGTGGGCGGTGCGCTGGCGGTCAGTCCTGATGTGGAGGCCGCTGTCGCATACGCCGCCACTGAGATCGCGAACGCGGACGCCCAGGAGATCGATCCGGCAACGGCGAGTCTGCTCGAGACCATGACGCCTGAGGGCGATCTCTTGTTCAGCGGCGACAGTTCGCAGCTCGACGGGCTTGTGGCCGGCGCCGTGCTCTCTTCCGAGCCGACCACCTCCAACCCCGATGGGTTCTTCCGAAAGGTCACCGGCGTGGTGGACTCCGGCGGGACCGTTACGGTTCAGACCGTGCAGGCGACCCTCGCCGACGTACTGGTCAAGGGCTCATTTGATGTCACCGGCACACCCGATGAGGTTCCGCCGTCGCTTCCGCCTGCGGTCGATGTCTCGGCGGGTACGGGTTTCTCGCTCGCGGTGATGGCCGACGGAACACTATGGGGCTGGGGCATCAACACCGAGGGGCAGTTGGGTCTCGGGTATGCCGACGACACGTGTGTGAACAGGATGACGCGCATCGGGGACGACACGGACTGGCGTGAAGTTTCAGCCGGCTGGTCCTATTCATTTGGGATCAAACAGGATGGCTCGCTCTGGGCTTGGGGTAACAACAGCACCGGTCGCCTCGGCTTCGATGCGAGCGTGACCCAGCTCAATGAGCCGACGCTCGTGAGCGATGCAGCGTGGTCACAGGTCGTTGCGTACCAAGGCCATGCCGCAGGTATTCGCGAAGACGGCACGCTTTGGACGTGGGGCTGGAACGAGCTCGGCCAACTGGGCATCGGTAACAAGGTCAATCCGTGGGCTATCACCCAAGTCGGCACCGACACGGACTGGGCGAAAGTTGACGTGGGGGATATTCACACCGTCGCGCTCAAGACCGATCGCACTCTCTGGGGGCTTGGTAGCAACTTCTGGGGTCAGCTGGGCCTGGGTGCAACGCCTGAGGCGCTGAGTCCTATCCGTATCGGCACCGGTCTGTACTCGGATGTGGCCGCCGGGCATCGTCAAACGCTCGCCATCGATCAAGACGGCAGACTGTGGGCGACCGGATACAACCTTCTCGGTTCGCTCGGCGACGGAACGAACGTGCCCAAGAACGTCCTGGTGCAGGTCGGAACGGATACGGACTGGTCCACTATCTACGCCGAGGGATATTCCTCAATGGCTCTTCGCGAGGATCGCACCCGTTGGGCATGGGGCAGGGATCTGGCCGACGGACTCGGGCTCGAAACACCTGGTGACCGGCTCGTGCCGACCAAGGGGTCAGAGGATTTCAAGTGGATGCAGCTCGACATGCAGATGGCGGGAGTCCTTGGTACAGATATGCGCGGACAGCAGTGGGCTGCAGGAGACAACCAGTGGGGACAGCTTGCTGATGGCACCTTTGTGACACGTGCAGCGCTGGAACCGCTGATCGCCGACGAGGCATCGTTGCGAACTCTGCCACAGGGCGATTTCGCAAGCGAGTCCGGTGTGGCACCGGCAGGGATGGCTCCCACAGGCGAAGTGGCTCCTGAGGAGTACATCGGTCGCTGGTGGGAGGGCTTCGTTCTCCGCTACTATCCGGACCTCAACGACTGGACGTTCGAGTCGTGGGCGCTGCGGAATCCCAGCGTGTACTACGGACGCTATCTGCGCTTCGATGGTCACGCAAAGGTCAACTTCTCGTTCTACATGAACGGATCGTTCGACGAGAATGGCATGCGGGATATGGGCATGTACCTCGTGGTCAACGAGGGGCTGTCCCTCTTCGTCGATACGGCCAACTACGGCGCGTACTCCGGCTCGATTCTCATGTGGCCGATACCCAAAATGCACCTTGCTGTGTGTGGATTCATGGCGGGACCCGTGCCGGTGTGGTTCAACGTCGACATGGTGGTGCTCACCGGCCTCGATGGCTCCTTCAACGCGCCTGCCGTGCACTTCCGTCAGGAGGCGGATCGCACGATCGGCTTCGAGTGGGACCGCTATTACGGCTTCAACCAGGTCAACTACGGGTCAAACGACAACTACTGTTATGCGCCCGCTCCGCTCGGAACCATGTCGGTGAAGTTCTGGACCAGTGCCGAACTCCAGACCATGATGTACGGCGTCATCGGGCCATTCGTGAAGTTCACAGGATTCGGTGAGGTCGATGCGAACACCGCCTGGGATCCGTGGTGGAAGCTCGAACTCGGTCTGGATGGCGAGGTCGGGGCCAAACTCGACTTCTTCGACGCGATCGATGAGACGTGGAGCATCACCCAGCCGCTGATTCGCTGGACGGTCGCCAAGGCTCCGGGACCGTACCCGTACTGATCGACCCAGTGAGTCCCATACATGCAAACGGAAGGCACCGGACGATCCGGTGCCTTCCTCAGTTTCACGCGTATCGAGCCTCGGCTCGCTAGTCGATCATATGGCGTGAGTTCGAATCCTTTGCATCGCGCGAGGCGACGTCCTTGCTCGGTGCCGTCGTCTTCTTGCCGCTCTTGCGTGGGACATCCTTGGTGATCTCCGGCGCGGTCTTGGTCTTCGAGGTCTTCTTCACCCTCTTGTTTGAGATTGCAGGCGCACTCGGGCTCTCGGCGGCGCGCTTCTTGAGTCCCGTGCGCCTCGTCGACGGCTCGGCCTGTTTGGGCGCGCGATAGGGCACGCGTTTGGACTTGAGTCGGCTTCGCTTGGCGATCGCTGCTGATTTGGCTGCGCGCTTGTCAGTCATGCTGACCCCGGGATCGTCCACGCGACGAACGCTCGGCCCGCCGGATGAAGAGTTCGTCCCGGATCCGGCTTTGCGCAGCGCGAGAATGGCGAGAACGACGACGACTCCGATCAGGATTCCGATCAGTATGCTCGAGTCCACGGTGAGCCCCCCTGTGGCTTGCCGGTGCGTTCCTCCAGTCTATCATCTGTGACCTGGCGCGGGCGTGTGGTGCCGTCGCGTCCGTCCTAGGATAAACTCAAGTTCACGAGCACGTTTCACGAGCACACTGAGAGGGGATGTCGTGGGCTTTCACATGCGTCGCAGCGACCGTCGGATCACGGATCAGACGCAGATCGATGCGATAATTCAGCGTGGCCGCTACGTGACGCTCGCATTGGCCGCCGAGGAGCCCTATGTGGTGACACTCTCGTATGGCTATGACTCGACTGCGCAGAGGCTCTACTTCCACGTCGCCAACGAGGGGCGAAAGCTCGACCTCATCGCTATGGACCCCCGGGCATGTGGGACGATAATCATCGATCATGGTTACACGCAAGGGGAGTGTGAGCACCCCTTCGAATCCGTGTTGATGGATGGCGTCATGCGCCTCGTAACGAGTGCCGAGGAGAAGCTTCACGCCATCCAGATATTGGTCGAGCATCTTGAGAACGATGCCCCGGGGTATTGGGCGTCGCGGAGTTGGCAGATCGAGGATCGCCTCAAAGGCTTCACCGCACTGGCGTTCGAGATTGACGAGACAACCGCCAAGCAAGGCAAGTAATCGCTCGGATCACCCCGCTCGAGGTCTCTTT
>JAQIBK010000240.1 GCA_027859125.1 Actinomycetota bacterium
CTCTCATGTTGCTCATGCCGTCACCGTCCTTGCTGCGAAGCTGCGCGTTCGGCAAGCGCCGCCTCGTACTCTCGTCTGAGTCTGTCTGTGTCGTCCTCGCGGAGATTGACACGCAGAGCGGTATTCAATCGCCTGCGTCCCACCGCCGCTTCAAAGCATTCCGTGTTCGCGCAAACATACGCCCCACGTCCATTGGCCCTGCCCGTGACGTCGACGTGAACGTCGCCATCGCCGGAGCGTACGAACCGGATGAGATCCCGCTTATCGTCGCCAGTTGAGCACGCGATACAGGTCCTCCTAGGAGTCTTGCGCGCCTTCATGCCTAGGTCGCAGCCTCCTTTTCGTGGACACCGCAGTACGCAGTGCCTGGACGGGCCTTGTTCCGGCAACGAGAGCCGGAACTCGTGAGAGCGACACAACGACCGTCGAACTCGGGTTCTTCGACAACGCCATCTGCTGTAACGCTGGCAATGCCTGAATCCGCAGCCTGTGCAGAACTCTTGATGTCGATACGCCAACCTGTGAGCTTGGCGGCCAGACGTGCATTCTGGCCCTCCTTGCCGATGGCGAGTGATAGCTGGTCGTTGGGCACGATGACTGTTGCCGTGTGTGAACTCTCGTTGACAACCACACGCGTGACCTTGGCCGGCGATAGTGAACTGCCCACATACGTGACGTCGTCGTCGCTCCAAGGTATGACGTCGATGCGCTCGCCGCGAAGTTCGCTGACGACCATGCGCACACGACTTCCTTTGGGACCGACACATGCGCCCACTGGATCGAGACCTGATTCCCGAGATGAGACGGCCACCTTGGACCGCATCCCAGGCTCACGCGCAACGCTCTTGATCTCAACGATGCCGTCGTAGATCTCAGGCACCTCAAGCTCGAAGAGTCGACGAATCAGACCAGGGTGGGTACGGGAGACGACGATCGAAGGCTCACTGGAGGTCTTGCGAACCTCAATGATGTAAGCCTTGATGCGCTGGTTGTGGTCATAGCGTTCGTTGTGAGGCTGTTCTGCCGGAGGAAGAAGCGCTTCAACGCCTTCACGTAGCTTGATGAGCGTGTAACGCGAGTCAGACTGCTGGACTGTACCGGTCACGCTTTCACCCACGCGGTCGGCGTACTCCTCATAGATCTTCTCGCGCTCTGCTTCGCGAATGGAGGACATGATCACATTTTTGGCCGCTTGTGCCGCGATACGCGAGACGTCATCCGGTGTGATGTCCTTCTCATCGAACTCAGGTTCCTCTTCTGTTCCACCTGCAGGAACGAGCTCATATACGTAGATGCGACCCGTTTCACGATCGATCGTGACCCGAGTGTCGTTCTCGAGGTTGAGTATACGCGTGTACGTGGCTGCGAGCTGTTGCTCGAGCTTCTCCAGTATGTCGTACTCATCAATGTTCTTCTCGCGTGCGAGCTGCCGCAACGCGTCCATTAGCTCTGAGCTCATCGGCTACTCCTTGTCTTCTGTGCCGAAGTCAACTTCACCCTTGAGATGCGCTTTCTTGATGACGTTGACGGGTATCGTAACGGGATCGCCATCAACATCGATCTCGATCGTTTCACCTGCAACGCCGACGATTCTGCCCGTGAAGGACGATCTTCCTTCGATCGGACGCGTTTTGAGAACCGCAGTCTGTCCTATGAATCGTTCGTAGTCCTCCAACTTGCGCAGCGGTCTATCGATACCGGGTGACGACACCTCGAGGGTGTACTTCCCATCTATCGGATCCGCAGCCTCCAAGGTCTCAGAAACCCATGTGCTCGCTTTCGCGATCACATCAAGTCCTATACCGCCTTCTCTGTCGAGGAAAACTCGCACAATGGGGTTACCAGAACTGCCGACAGTCTCAACTGCGACGAGTTCGAGTCCGTGCTGTGACGCAACGGGCTCTATCAGCAGTTCCAGCTGCTCGGCCAGTGATGCGTCCTCCATGTGCAAACCTCCTCACAGAACAAAAGAAGCAGGCGTTGCCCACTTCTCGCAGGAACATACATGTTGTACCAGCCGGATTCTAACACAGCGCAGGGGTCAATCAAAGGACGGTGCGAAGGGTTTCACCGGACTTCTGTCCGGTGAAACGGCGCATGAACGAAGCCGTGTGCGCTGTCGGCCTATCCCCTATGAAACCGCATTGTGGCTGTAGCGATCACGTTCTTTCGCAACCATGTCAGCAACCAAGGCGGCAACACCATCGATGGGCATATCCTTGCGCTCGCCCGTTGCCCGATTCTTGAACTCCACGATTCCGTTGGCCACCCCACGTTTCCCGATGACGACCTGGAAGGGATAGCCGACAAGATCCGCGTCCGCGAACTTGACGCCGGCGCGCTCATCGCGATCGTCGATCCCGGTCTCAACCCCAGCGTCCGCAAGGTCGCTCCATATCTTCTCAGCGACGGGAGAGACAACATCGTCGGCGGATAGAGGAATCACAGCGACTTCGATGGGCGCCACGCTGATCGGCCAGGTGATGCCGTTCTCGTCGTTGTGCTGCTCGATCACTGCGGCCAGCGAACGGCTCACACCTACTCCATAGCACCCCATGAGGAACGGCTGCTCAGATCCATCCTCGGCGGTGAAAGTGGCACCCATGGACTCCGAGTACTTGGTGCCCAACTGGAACACCTGACTGACCTCGATGCCGCGGGCACCCTTGAGTGCTGCTCCGTTGCATGCGGGACACGAGTCACCGGGCTGAGCTAGAACGAGATCGGCCCAGATCTCGACAGTGAAGTCTCTTTCGGGCATGGCGCCCATGAGATGGTAGTCGTTCTCATTGGCGCCGACTCCCCACGCGACTTCCTCCCTAAGTGACGAGTCCGCGACGACGAGCGTGTTCTCCGGAACGTTCACTGGTCCCAATGAACCCTTGGGCAGGTTGAGCGATCCGAAGTCGTCCTCTTCGAGCAATAACACTCCGGGGACGGCGTTGTCGGCTTTGAGCCGATTGAGTTCGCGATCCCCGGGCACCAGGAGGAACACGAGGCGACCCTCAGGCGTCTTGCCCGCCATGGTCTTGACCGTGTCGTGCTCGGTGATATCCAGCGCCTCAGAGAGCTCGGCTATCGTGCGGATGTCGGGCGTGTGCACCTTCTCCATTGCACGCCGTTCAGTCACTGCGGGGTGACGAGGTACGACTGTCGAGGCGGCCTCGACATTGGCGGCCCAACCGCAGTCGCAGTACACGAGCGCGGCTTCGCCGTTGTCCGCCAACGCCATGAACTCGGTGGTCTCACTTCCGCCTATCTGGCCGGAGTCGGCTTTGACGGGCCGGAACTCGAGTCCGAGTCGCTCGCATATCCGACCGTAGGCGCCCGCTTGAGCATCGTAGTGCTCCTGCAGTGACTCTTGGTCAGCGTGGAAGCTGTACGCGTCCTTCATGATGAACTCACGACCGCGCAGAAGACCGAAACGTGGACGGACCTCATCGCGGAACTTCACCTGGATCTGGTACAGGGACATCGGCAACTGACGATACGAGCGCACCTCGTTGCGAATCGTCGCAGTGATGATCTCCTCATGGGTGGGTCCCAGACAGAACTCGCGACCGTGTCGATCCTTCAGACGCATCAACTCAGGACCGTACACGCCCCATCTGCCGGATTCCAGCCAGAGCTCTGCAGGCTGAACGGCCGGCATCAGCATCTCCTGGCTCCCGATCGCGTCCATCTCCTCGCGGACGATATTCTCGATCTTGCGAAGAGACCTCCAACCCAGAGGCAGGAACGTGTAGATGCCGGATGCCGCTTTGCGAATCATGCCAGCGCGCAGCATTAGTCGGTGAGAGGCGACTTCGGCCTCGGAAGGATCCTCTTTGAGCGTGGGGACGAACAGGTCGCTCAGGCGGAATGCCGCTCGCATATGAGGGTTGCTCCTTGTCGATTCGATGCCGAGCGCGCAGCTGAATCTCGCTCGGCCGGAAGTGATTGTCTCGTAGTCATGGAGGATATCGCATCGAGCACGTCAGTGGCGAGTCAGCTTGAGAATGGTATCAGCCGACGGAGCTAGTTCTCGGCCTCATCGAATGAATCGATCTCGGACATCAGTGCATCCACGATCTCGGATTCCGGAACCTTCCGTAGGGGTTCACCCTTCGCGAACAGCAGTCCCACACCCTTGCCTGCGGCTACTCCGATGTCTGCATCACGCGCTTCACCCGGACCATTGACCACGCAACCCATGACCGCCACCTTGATCGGAGTGCGACGCTCGCGCAGTCGCAGCTCCACCTCATTCGCAATGCCGATGAGATCGACCTCGCACCGACCGCAAGTGGGACACGACACGAGTTCCGGGCCCCGACGCCTGATATCCAGAGCCGCCAGGATCTCCCAGCCCACACGGATCTCCTCTACCGGGTCAGCGGTCAGAGACACTCGCAGAGTGTCGCCGATTCCCTGGGCGAGCAAGTTCCCGATACCCACGGCGGATTTGACCGTGCCCGACAGTGCCGTGCCAGCCTCGGTCACACCGATGTGCAGCGGATATGGGATCCGGTCGGCAATATCCCGGTACGCATTGAGCGTGGCGTTCACGCTGGAGGCCTTGGCTGACACAATGATGTCCTGGAAACCGCGCGACTCGAAGTGTTCACAGAACGCGACCGCACTCGCCGTCAGCTTCTCAGCAAGCGGCCAGTCAAGATCGCGATACTCAAGGTCCAGCGAACCAGCGTTCACGCCGATGCGAATCGGGATTCCGGCTACACCTGCCGCTTCGATCACGGCGTCCACGCGATCGATCGATCCAATGTTGCCGGGGTTGATGCGAAGCTTGGCAGCGCCACGTCTCGCGGCCTCGATCGCCAGTTCGTGGTCGAAGTGAATGTCCGCGACAACAGGAATGGGCGATGCTTCGCAGATCGCCGAGAAGCCATCAAGAGCTTCGGCTCTGGGAATCGCGACACGAACGATCTCGCAGCCTGCGTCATGCAGGCGTGATATCTGAGCGAGGGTTGCAGAAGGGTCCGCAGTGTTCGTGGTGGTCATGGACTGCACCGGGATCGGCGCACCTCCGCCCACTGGAACATCGCCGACCATCGTGCGTCGAGTATCGCGTCGTGCCTGCATGAACCCTTGCCCCCCTGCGAGCCTAGCTGGCGCCGAAGTAGCGAATCACATCGGTATACATGATATATCCGATGAAACTGAACAGCAGAATCGCACCACTGAGACTGAACCCAAGATACACTCGGCGATCGATAGGTCGCCTGATCACCCATTCCACCAATTCGAGCAGTATCTTGCCGCCGTCCAGCGGAGGAATGGGCAGCAGATTCATAACGCCAAGGGACAGCGATAGAAGGGCAATGAGCCAGGCGTAGTCAAGCGGCCCATTCTCCACCGCCTGCGCGGCTTCAACTGAGATGCCTATGACCCCACGAGCACCCTCCACTGAGCGACTGAACGTCTCAGGGTTGAAGAAGTCGACGATTGCGACGAACACGTACCCGGTCCAGCGCACACTCTCCCCCGCCGCTTGTAGAACGGAGAGATTCTGGTGCGTGACCGTGGACGAGACCCCTAGGTACGCCATACCGTCTTCCGACTCGGTGAAGTTCACGATCACGTCACGCGGAGTTCCGTTGCGCACGTATCCGACTCGCACGCTCTCGCCGGGTTCTCTGGCGGCGATTGCGTTGATGAACTCAAGCCACTCATCGAATTCAACACCATCAAGGCTCACCAGCGTATCGCCCTCTTGAAGTCCAGCTACCTGTGCCGGAGTACCGGGCATCGTCCCCGATATCGTGAGAGAGTAGTCGTATGTTCCCCATGCACTGAGCACAACTGTGAACACGATCAAGGCTGTGAGCAGATTGAGAATGATGCCCATGGCCAGCACAGAGATGCGCTGCCACGTCTTGGCCCCCCTGTACGTCACGCTGCGGGCCGTGTCGAGCAGATCCTGAGCCTCGTCGCCAGCCCGTTCAGCAGGCACCAGTGAGACGTAGCTGATCCTGTCATCAGTTGCGGGCTCGATGGCCCCCCAATCGGCCAAGGTAACAAGGATCGACATGGCACGCTTGGTTGGAACATCAAGGACAGCTGACAGTGAGTCGGCATTGATTTGGCCAGCCATGGCGGCCGCCTTCAGCGCAGGAGCCAGAAGCTCGTCCTCTCGGCCGGGTTCCATCCCTGCGATCCTGACATAGCCGCCCAGTGGGATCGCGGTGATCCCGAAATCGGTACCCTTGCGCTTGATCCGTATGGCCGGACCGGGCAACCCGATCATGAACTCATGGACTTTGATCCCAAAGAGCTTCGCCATTACGAAGTGACCACCCTCGTGGATCACCACGAGTAGCGAGAAAGTCACAACTCCCCAGAAGATTACGGCACCAGCCTCGTTGAATCCCATGTTCCTCGCTTCTTGGTCGTGTACCGATGCGATGGCTCGTGCGAACCACGTGCCATTCGACTATGTGGCGCTCACTTGTTCAACGATCGACTCTGCCGACTCGCGTGAGCGCATGTCGATCTCCTCGACTTGTTCGATCGACTCGAGCACTTCGCGCTTGTGGACATCGAGCACACCGGAGACCACACGATCGACGTCCGTGAAGCCGATCCTGTCCTTCAGGAAGGCCGCCACCGCAACCTCGTTGGCCGCATTCATTGCCACAGGAGTCGTGCCACCGTCCCTGCCGGCTTGAAGCGCTATGGCGAGACACTTGAAGGTGTCCAAGTCGGGATTCTCGAAGTCCAGTTGACCGATGGTGGTGAAGTCAACGGGTTCCACGGGCGCGCTCCAGCGGCGAGGCTCGCTCAAGGCGAACTGGATCGGTATGCGCATGTCCGTTGCGCCCAAGTGCGCGATCACTGAGCCATCAGAGAATTCGACCATCGAATGAATACAGGACTGAGGATGCACCACGATGCGAATCCGGTCGTAATCCATCCCGAACAGGTGGTGGGCTTCGATAGCTTCCAGTCCCTTGTTCATCAAGGTTGCGGAATCGATGGATATCTTGGGCCCCATGACCCAGTTAGGGTGTTTCAGCGCATCTTGAGCGGTTACAGACGCCAGATCATCTCTGGTTCGTCCGCGGAACGGCCCGCCTGACGCGGTGAGCCAGATGCGCGACGCATCACGCGGGTCTTCACCAAGAAGGCATTGGTAGATCGCAGAGTGCTCACTATCAACGGGAGTCATCATGCCTGGCTTGGCCAATGAGGTGACAAGCTCGCCACCTACAACAAGAGACTCCTTGTTCGCCAGAGCAAGCCGTCGACCCGCGCGCAGAGTCGAAACGGTCGCCCGGAGGCCGGCAGCTCCCACCAGTGCGTTGAGAACGATGTCGACATCATCGAGAAGTGTCAGCTCCTCAACAGCGTCAGCCCCGACACCAACATGCGAATCCGGAACCCTCAGCGCGAGCTCAGCAGCTGAATCGGACCGTCCCATGGCCAGGTGCTGCACATCGAACTGCTCAGCCTGTCGTGCGATCAGATCCACACTGCTGTTGGCGCTGAGGGCGACTATCTTCACAAGGTCAGGATTCTGTGCAGCGACATCGAGGGCCTGTCGGCCTATCGAGCCGGTCGAGCCGAGTACTGCGACTCTGATGGGGTGTCCAGGTGTCGGAGTGGGATGAGCGTGCATCACAGAGTCGAACCCCATTCCAGCAGATAGAACGCCACAATGGAGACCAGGATCAAGCTGTCGAACCGATCAAGGAAACCCCCGTGACCAGGAAGCAGAGTACCTGAGTCCTTCACGCCAGCCTCTCGCTTGAGACGTGATTCAGCCAGGTCCCCGATGACTGCAGCCATGGCGACAGCCAGCCCTAGGATCAGATGCCATCCAAGCGAAAGAACAGGCTCGCCGCCCGCTGCCCCCACAATTCCGTACACAGCTCCCCATGTCGCCATCGTGAAAAGCGTTCCGGATGCGAATCCCTCCCACGACTTGTTCGGCGAGATGTTGGGCGACATGCGGTGACGACCTACGGTGGATCCGACGAGATAAGCGAACACATCGTTCGCCCACACGCTGATGACGACAGCCAGTGCCAGTTCGGTGCCTGAGTCCAGGGCCCGAATGAGCACCAAGTGCGATAGCGCATACCCCGTGTAGACGGCTCCGAAGAGCGTTACCGCAGTGTCAGAGGCGCGAACCTGCGCGAATGCCACGTGCCATATGAGCGAGAGCACTATCGAGGCAGCAAGTACTGTGCTCAGGCCGAGTTGGCCCCACAGTGCGGTAGCTATCGGCATGCAGGCCACGGCCACAACACCGAACACTTCGTTGGGCAATCTGTGCTCCCGCCGTGTGATCGCGTAGAACTCGATCACCGCGAGCACGGCAGCAATCGACATGACGATCGCCAATCCGAGGGTGCCAGCAAAGATGATCACGCTGAGCATGACGGAACCATAGACCGCCGCAGTGCCAAGACGACCGCCAAGTGACGAGAGTCCTCCGGGTGCTCGGGTCACGCTGGACATTCGTTTATCGACCTCCGAATCGGCGATTGCGGGATTGGAACTCGATAACTGACTCGAGAAGCGAGACTCTGTTGAAATCAGGCCAGAGCGTATCTGTGACCACGATCTCCGAATAGGCGATCTGCCAAAGGAGAAAGTTGGAGATCCTGAGTTCTCCGCTGGTTCTTATCAGTAGATCTGGATCGGGGAGACCTGCCGTGTACAGCCGAGATGAGATTGCGTCCTCATCGATCTGTTCGGTGCTCATCGAGCCTGCTGTGATGTCCTGGGACAAGGCACGTACTGCGTCCACGATCTCCTGTCGGCCACCGTAGTTCAGCGCGACGACCAGAGTGAGCACCGTGTTGTCCGCTGTGTTCTCAACACAGTTCTCAAAGGCGGCTGCTGTCGCCCTTGGAAGGCCTTCAAGTCTACCTGCTACACGAACGCGAACATTCATCTTCTGAAGGTTGTCCAACTCCCTGCTGAGTACCTCGACAAAGAGCGTCATGAGCCCCGAGACTTCTTCGCGCGAGCGATTCCAGTTCTCAGAACTGAACGAGTAGATGGTGAGAACCTCGATGCCAAGCTCGATGGATGCTGCAATCGTCTCACGTATCGCTTTGGCCCCGGCACGGTGACCCGCAAGTCTGGGAAGGTTGCGCTTGGTGGCCCATCGGCCGTTTCCATCCATGATTATCGCGACGTGTCGAGGCACGGCGTCGACATCAAGTCGAGCCAGTGACTCTTCGGCACCGTTGGTACCGAAGAAGCGTGCCATAGAGTTGGGTTCGGGCGTCACGCCCTAGACCTCCATGATCTCTGTCTCTTTGCGCCCGAGCGCAGCGTCAAACTCCTTGATATGGGCGTCAGTGAGCTTTTGGACCTCGGCCTCAGCGCGGTGAAGGTCGTCTTCACTGATCTCATGGTCCTTCTCAGCGGCCTTGAGCTTGTCGTTGGCCTCTCGACGAATGCTCCGGGCTCCAACACGCGCTTCCTCGGCGTACCCCTTACAGAGCTTGACCAAGTCGCGGCGGCGTTCCTCGTTGAGTGGTGGGAACGGAAGCCGGATGACCACACCGTCATTGTTGGGGTTGAGGCCGAGATCAGATGCCTGAATGGCCTTCTCGATGGCACCCATCGCCGTTCTGTCGTAGGGCGTGACCACCAGCATCTGGGCTTCAGGCGCGGCGATGGACGCGATCTGGAGCAGCGGAGTCTGAACACCGTAATACTCCACCGTGATCTTCTCGAGGAGCGCACTCGATGCCCGGCCGGTTCGAACGGTGGAGAATTCGTGCTGCAGCGAGTGCAGGGTCTTGCTCATGTGGTCGTCGGCGTCCTTGATGATGTCCTTGATCATTTTGCTGCTCCTCTCACGATTGTGCCCACGGACTCACCCATGAGCGCGCGTTCAATGTTGCCTGGCGTTTCCATGTTGAAAACGATGATCGGGAGGTCGTTGTCCATGGACAGTGAGATCGCGGTGCTGTCCATGACCTGCAATCCGCGGTTCAGGACCTCGATATATTCGAGTTCATCGAACTTCACTGCTTCAGGATGTGTCATGGGGTCCGCGTCGTAGACCCCGTCAACCTTGGTCGCCTTCATGATGCACTCCGCGTCGATCTCCAATGCACGCAGTGCAGCAGTTGTGTCTGTTGTGAAGTAGGGGTTGCCGGT
The DNA here is from genome assembly GCA_027859125.1 of Actinomycetota bacterium. Lineage (GTDB taxonomy): Bacteria > Actinomycetota > Coriobacteriia > Anaerosomatales > UBA3086 > UBA3086. Next base: position 10,126 of record JAQIBK010000240.1, read on the forward strand.
GCCAGCAGCAAATATCACTACCCGACCCTTTTCGAGGTGGCGAATGGCGCGCCGACGGATGTATGACTCGGCGACGGCCTGCATGTCGATTGCGGACATGACTCGGGTATAGATGCCGTTCTTCTCCAGCACATCTTGGAGAGCAAGCGAGTTCATGACTGTGGCGAGCATGCCGATGTAGTCACCTTGCGCTCGATCCATTCCGGCGGCTGAGGCAGCCATGCCTCTGAAAATGTTCCCACCGCCAACGACTATGGCGACTTCGACACCTGCGCGTGTGACAGGACCGATCTGACGTGCAAGCGATTCAAGCACCTCGGGGTCGATACCGTAGCCCATGTCACCCATGAGTGCCTCGCCGGAAAGTTTCAGCAGAACGCGCTTGTAGCGGAAGTCAGCCACGAGCTCCCCTCTCTGTGTCTGGTGTTTGACGGCCTGCTGACACAAACCGTCCTCGTCAGGATACAGCACACGAGCCGGCACTGCGCGTGCCGGCTCGTGTGTCATGAGTTCGTTACGTGCGAAATACTGACTACTCGGCAGCCTTCGCGGTCTCTCCAAGAACAAGACGCTCGAAACGTAAAATGGCGATCTCGCCACCCGCTTCTTTGGACATCTTGGCCATGTACTGCTTCAGGGAGATATCAGTGTCCTTCACGAAGTCCTGCTCCAGGAGCGTGACTTCCTTGAAATACTTGTTGAGTCGACCCTCGGCGATCTTCTCCTGGATCTGCTCCGGCTTGCCGCTCTCGGCTGCCTGTGCCTTGTAGATGGACAACTCGTGGGCAACGATATCTGCCGGCACATCTTCTCTCATCGTTGCGAGAGGAGCAGTTGCGGCTATCTGCATGGATGCATCCTTGGCGAAGACCTTGAATGCATCGGAGGACGCGGCATCCGCGTTGGCCGCCGAGATCTCAGCCATGACAGCGATGTTGCCGACTCCATGCACGTAGACAGTGACCGCTCCGGCATCCGCCGCAAGCTCCATACGTGTGAATCGCGTGATCGCCATATTCTCGCCGAGCTTGCCGACGACCTCACCGAGAATCTGCTCAACGTTGAGATCCTCGCGACCGACGAATGGCTGGCCCATGAGCTCAGTCTCGTCGGCAGGAGCTGCCGAGCATATGTGCGAAGCGACGGATGTCACAAAGCTCTTGAAATCATCGTTGCGTGCAACGAAGTCCGTCTCGCAGTTGACCTCAACGAGGACTCCCACGGTTCCTTCGGGGTTCGTATAG
>JAQIBK010000224.1 GCA_027859125.1 Actinomycetota bacterium
GAGTGACACTAAGAAACCTTGGTTAGCCACGGCGCAGCCACCGGAGGCTAGTCGACCGGCAGAGGCGTGCCCTCTTTTGCCCAGACATCCAGAACAGATGGGTCGACGCCTTCCCAAGCACCCCTGCTGACTCCCAACAACATGCATTCGCACTGAATGTCGCTTGGCGGGTCGGCTTCACTGTGAGACAGGGCGACTAGTGATCCGAGCGGTTCAACGTCCGTCCTTGACCTGTCCCAGTAGTAGTTCAGAGCGCCCCATTCGTGATCCGACGACGGTATCCCAAGATCGCCCGACAGCACGGAGAGCGAGATTATGGTGTCAGAGGTGTCGACGGAGGCGACTTCAGCGAGGATGCGCGCGGCGGCACAGTCCACCGCTCCTGTGGTCTCAACGGAACCAAGCGCCACGATGACGCTCCATTTACCGTGTCCGTTGTCAGGGTTGAGGACATAGGTCGCCTCCACCACCGAGTCATCAACGCCAAAGGCACTTGCCGTTCGATGCTGAATGGCCATCTCCGGTGAAACCGGGACTGCCGTCTCGCCGCCGTTCTCAACCGCGTTCGACGCGCAGCCCGCGAGCATTGGGCAGAGCGCAAGGGCGACAGCCATGACGAGGATCCGATGAACCATAGCTTGCTCCATGCCTGTGGCTAACGTGTTTAGGTTTGAGCGGCGGGTTGTGCCGCCTCTCTTCACTCTAGCGCTTGCCCCGTCCGCTCGAAACCTTGGTTAGTCAGACGTGCCGCCCACTGAATCCATAGCAGTGAAGCACGCGATTACCTGCGCTTGCACCTGCGCCCACACCTCTGGCAACGCTTCACCTGTGACCGCGTTGACTTCGAGCACCTGGTCAAGCGAGATGCCATATTCGCGCCAGGTCCCGCCGTTGCGCTGGAGGTTGTGCAGAACCGGCATCAGCCGATCGACAGCGTAGGCATAACGCGCTTCAGCCGTCAGTCGTTGCTCGTATTCAAGCCAAAGGTCGAAGCAGTGGGACGCTTGTGGCTCTGGCAACATTTCGAAGAGTGCGTGGGCGGCAGCAGCCTCTTGCTTGTCGCGCTCCGGGTCGTGCTGTGCATATACGATCACGTCACCGATTTCGATTTCAGGGATGTCGTGAACAAGAAGCATCTCCACGACGCGCCCGACATCGACCCGCTCGCTGGCGTTTGACGCCAGCAGGGTAGCCAGCAGTGCAACCTGCCAGCTGTGCTCCGCAGAGTTCTCTGGTCTGTCAACGGCAAGGGGCTTGGTCTTGCGCAGAACGTCCTTCAGTCTGTCGATTTCGAGCATGAAGGCGGATATGCGCGCAAAGTCCTCCAAGACCCCTCCGTTCTGACTAACGTGTTTAGGTTTGAGCGGCGGATTTGCCGCTTTCTTCCATGCTATACCTTGCGCCGTCCGCTCGAAACCTTGGTTAGACCAACGCTGGGAGGCATCCGACGGGCTACCCCGACGCTCGCTGCGAGAGGGTCGCTCCGATACCCGCTACACCCATGACGCACTGTGCGCCCAGCGGAGGCAGAAGTAGTAGCGCGGGCACGATCGAGCCCAAATCATCCATGTTCGCGCTGGGGACAAGAAGTAACTCCGCCGCCATCAGCGCCAGCGATGCAACGATGCTTCCGGTGCGACTCGCTCGATTGTCAGCTGCGATGGCAGGGGTGAGTGACACGATGGTAGCCGTCGCGACGACTCCATAGAGATTTTGGTCAATGAGGGTCCCGGCCCAGAATGTGAGAGCGGCTGCGACGATGAGCGCCGCAAGGAAAGAGATTTTCGCATGCGAGGCTTCACTCGCGATAACCGCTAGGACCGCTGCCGCTATCAGAAAGATTGGGACAGAGTAGAGAAGCGCAGAGGCGATCGGCTCGATGATGGTGTCTACTTGGTAGGACATATCAGAGAAGCTCGACTTCACTGCATAGGCCAGGATGCATGAGACCAGGCTGGCGAAGGCGAGGAGCCGCGCCGTCCAGGTCAGCTTCCGCCGGGTGCTTGGAGACTTTCCAGTTCTCGGTGAGTTCACCTTGTTCGTGAGCGGCGCGTCATGGCTGGCCGCGGGGTCTTCAGCGGATTCGATGTTTCGAAGAGCCGGTCGACCGTGGCCGTTGGGACACAGGCCGTCCGGCGTCAATTGCACCCTGGACTTGCATTCAGAGCAATACGCAGTCTGCGGCATCAAGCCCCCCTGAGATGTGCCGAATGGTGTCCGTGCTTGAGATTTCAAGGTGTGCGTTTGGTCTAACGTGTTTGCGCATCAGCAGACGCTTTGCGCTTCTTTCAGTCTATCGCTCCTGGCGTTCTGCTGGATGCGCTGGTTAGGAACCACCTAGCCGAAGAAGCACCCGTACGTGTCCCGCTCGACGTGGCGCACCAACGGATTGAGCTTGCGTGCGGGAGATGCAGGTTCGTAGCGATGCCAGTTGCCGTCCGACTGCAGCCAGTACAAGTTCCACTCACCACGTGACCGGTAGTAGCGGAACTTGGCGAATGGTTCGCGAATCTGCAGAGCCGGATTGGGCCAGTGTGGTCGATCCTCAAAGAGGATGACGCTGTGACGATCGACCAGGTAGTCGATTCGTATCTTGTCACGGTGTTGCTCCGGCACGCGATGCGAACACAGACCATGGAGCGCCCCGTCGATTGCCTTGAGCTCCGCCTCCGAGAAGGACATCCTCGCTCCGATTCCGTGTGTTCCTAACGTGTTTGCGCTTCACCCGCGCGCTTGCGCTCCCATTATGCAATACCATGCGCGCGTCGGTGTGGAAGCGCGGGTTAGGCCCCGTCTAGGAGCCTCGTCTATCTGCGATAACCGCAACGATCCCGACCACGCTGACCGTCGCCTCTGCACAGAGAGCTGCGTGCTTGAAGGTGGCCGTGCGCTTGTGCTGCAGCTCATTCGCGAGATCGAGGGCAGCCGTTGCGTGCTTGCGCGCATACTTGTTCGATGCGCCACCAAGTTCCGCTGCGATGAAAGCCTGCAGCATCCGTTTTCCGTCCGTCGGACTCGGTGTCACGTCATCAACCGGTGGGTGCGTTTCAGGGTCCCAAACCTCTTGCCCGAGTGAGATGAGGGTTTCCCGACAATACAATCCAACCGCCTGCATCTCTTCTGGTGAACGAGCTGTTCGCAGCTGTCGCCTGATCTGGTCGATGCCCCGATCTACCGCATCCCACCCTGTGGCTGCTTCGAGCACGCGTACTGTTGGCCCGGACTTGAGCTCGCCAATCAGGGGTTCGTAGAGCTCGCTAACATAGGTCCGGCGTGACCTGTATGTGGGCAGGTCACCACTGCTCCACTTGCCATGCCACGCCCAGAGATCGGAGAAGTGGTTTGGATCAGGAATCCCGCGCTCCGACAGGCCCGTCGCAATCCGCTTGCGACGCTCAACGTACTCCGCGTTGACCGTTTGGATGCGTGGGCCATCGGTGGATACGGAGATTAGCATTGCCCGTTCTGCCTCGACGTCATTCAGTAGGTCATCGATGGCAACATCGTATTCTCGGGGTGGCGCGAAGGCGGGCTCTTCTAGGCGGCGGCGGACTTCCGGTTCGACATATGAACGAATAGTCTCAAGGGTCTCCACGATTGCGCCCTCAGGATCGAGGTCAAGCACAACCTTGAGCAAGTCCGTCATTTCCAGTTGTCGTAGGTAGCCCGCAAGAGCGCGAAGTCGAGCGGAGACAACATCCGAGATGATTCTCTGGTAGCCACCATCATCGAAGTAGGAGTTCATGTTCACGTTCATGCCGGCCAGCTCATCGAGCAGGCCGAGCAGTGCGTCCTTCAACTCCCCACCCCCCGTGGGCCTAACGTGTTTAGGTTTGAGCGGCGGGTTTGCCGCTTTCTTCCATGCTATACCTTGCCCCGTCCGCTCGAAACCTTGGTTAGGGCGCCTGCGGATGCGTCAGGTCTTCAGACGTGAAGATGCCGTCCTGGATCCGGTCCCGCCGCTCCAGTTCAGCTTGTCGCGCGACGTTCAACCAGTGGATCAGTGACCTCGCGCCATCAGTAGGCCTGACTTCTGCGTAGAGCATGGTGCCATCAGTGTGGTGGAGACATATCTCGTTTAGCGCCTCCGCGAAGGCAGCGAGAACATCCTCGACACTCTGGCGACTGCCCATACTCAATGGCGCGACACGATCGAGCGCGTGGTCGATATCCTGGTGCGCCAGATGCTTGTTCCTGTACTCGCGAGCGAACGCAGCCTTGCCGCAGGTCGATTCGAGAATAGCTTCCACTCTGACCCTCATATCGACATCCTCGACTACTTCTGGAAGCGAGAGGAGAGAAAGGTTCACGTTGGCCCCCTGATGAGGGGGATCGGTCAGGCGCGCAATGTGCAGCAGGATGTCTCGCCACATGACATGCTGCGTCATCCAGAAGTAGTGGGAAGCGCTGTCATTGAGGAGTTGGATGCGATCGCTGGAGCCCGCGTAGAGCTCACGATACTCAAGCCACTTTGTGTACAGCCAGAGGACCTCGGATGAAAGGGCGCTGTAGACAGGGCCGAGCGCGGGGCCGAAAGAGGCCACATGCTCCGCCTCAATTTCTTGAGTCCACCTCGAAAGGCTCATTACCTGTCGCCCTAACGTGTTTAGGTTTGAGCGGCGGGTTGTGCCGCCTCTCTTCACTCTAGCGCTTGCCCCGTCCGCTCGAAACCTTGGTTAGGCGTATCACTGCAATGCACACGTCTACTCACTCGTTGATCAGAGCAGGACCCTCGCTCGCCCCGTTCGGTGCCTGTGTCATTTGCATGAAGTAGTTCTCGCCAAGAAACCCACACACCCACCAGTATGAGTCCAAGTACTCTTCTCCCGGTGCGCCACTCGAGCCAATTTCGTCGAAGAACACATCGGCATCGAGGCGGCGAGGGATCGTCTTTGTCTGAGGGGGTCCGTCTGGCTGGTATTCACCCTGTACGTAGATGCCTGTGTTCATGCGGAAGAGCTGCATTGTCTGACGCTGGTCCGATTCGTTCGTGATGGCTGAGCCATTGGAGCCCACCCAATCGAACGTGATTGTCTGTTCTTCGGGCGCAACCTCAACGATTCTAGCGAGGTGTATTCCGATCTGGACAGGTCCGGTGGGCTCAAGGGATCTGAGTGAGAGAAGCTGGATATTTGAGCTGAGCGCGCTGTCCCTCAAGCTGCGCATTTCCCGAGACGCCGTATTGGCCGCCACAGTCGAGGCATCCGCTTCTTCCCTGAAACTGTGGGCGAGAAGAACATTGGCGGCTAGAGAAGCAAGCAGTGCGATGAGGACCACGGTGATGGATAGGTTGCGCCAGACGGGTCTCGATGATTGTTCGGTATGGCTCTCTGGCACTTGGCCTCCGATTACGCCTAACGTGTTTAGGTTTGAGCGGCGGTTTACCGCGTTCTTCCATGCTATACCTTGCGCCGCCCGCTCGAAACCTTGGTTAGCTGGGGCTAGGCCGGATGTCGCGAGAGGAAGTCTCGGATGCTGGCAACCAATAGACGCACCTGCTGCTGAGTGTAGGCGTCGTAGTTGCCGTGAGCTGCGTCGTTCCGCAGACCAAGCCACCCGGTTACATTCTTCTGATCGAGTCCAGCGTAGACGCCCGACTTGGTCAGATCCGCATTCAGACGGTCCGCCTTATGGGGTCGCCCATCTGTCTCCCACACCACACTGGCGTGTGCAGCCAACGCGCGCAGGTGAGATTCCAGCGCACTTCCAGCGATGACGGCCGCCGCGTCCTTGTACCCCTCCGCACACAAATGGTCAGCCATCTCCAGGAAGTCGCCGAAGACCTCTCCATGGATCAGCTGAGTCACCGATTCGAGATAGCCAGCGTCAACGTCTGCGCGCAGCGAGTTCAGGACGCCAAGCAGACGGTTAGCCTTGTAGCTTTCGACCGCATTCTCCGCAAGGATGTCCGCGCATTGTTCGACATAAGGAGAAGCAGCACCGGCCACTCGTTCGATGACGGCGCGAGCGCGCGTTAGAAACGCGACACTCGCTCGGGCGGACACCTCCCAGTCAGATGAGTTGATATCCGCCAAGTCGGTATGGTACTGGGCGACAACATCGGCAAGCTGCGCAGAGAACGTGTCCGAAACCCCCATCGTGTTCCTCCAGCTAACGTGTTTAGGTTTGAGCGGCGGGTTGTGCCGCCTCTCTTCACTGTAGCGCTTGCCCCGTCCGCTCGAAACCTTGGTTAGGTAGGCGCGCGATAGCCCGGGTGCAGCATAACTGGCTCGCCGGCCTCACGGACCCGGGGAATCAGTCGCTGGCTGTGATCTCGATACTGGAGTCGTCCACCGTGATGACGTCCTCATAGTCGATGCCGCTGGTGACGTAGCCGACCTCACCATTGAGCTTCCTGCCGGAAGCGAATGCCACCGAGACTTCGTACCCCGAATCGCCCCGCACTCGGAAGGTGCCCTCTGTCTTGTCGCCAGGCGCCAGTTCACTGTACTCGCTGACCTGCCCACACACTTCAACTCGGACGCTGACAATCTCGTCATCGCTGCTGTTCACTAGAGTGAAATGGCCTACATTCCGGGGGCCGCAGCTGGCGAGGAGGACCAGGGGGAGGAGAAATATGGAGGCACCCAAGAAAGCGGCTCGCAGTTTGCGTCCCATGGCGCCGTCACCTCCAGTCGATTCTCGGTTCCTCCAGACCGGAGGGCCTGCCGTCCTACCTAACGTGTTTAGGTTTGAGCGGCGGGTTTGCCGCTTTCTTCCATGCTATACCTTGCGCCGTCCGCTGTTGCTCCTATGT
>JAQIBK010000100.1 GCA_027859125.1 Actinomycetota bacterium
CCGTGGAACAACATGGAATGTATGTTGAAAGGATCTGGGGGGCGAGCAGATACGAGACTTCCCGTGAAGTCGTGCGTCACCTTGTCGACACCTTTGGGGTCAACGCGCTCGCCTATGAACCATTCATTGCACGCGGTGACAACTTCGCTGATGCCCTCGCTGCGTCCCCCTTCGCGTGGGAACATGTCCGCCCGGTGATTCTGGTGCGCCCTTCATCGGCACCGCAAGCCGCCCTCGATGCCATCGAAATGCTTGAGACCGATTCAGTTGTTGTCCTCGGGGGCGTGGGAGCAGTCAGCGATGAGGTCATCTTGGATATCGCAGAAGCCCAACCGAACGACACTGTGTACTACCACCGAGTCGCTGGCGCGAACCGATACGATACCGCCGCAAGCGTTGCGCGATTCTGGGAACGTCCATACGATGCGATCGGCTTGTCATCAGGTACCAACTTCCCGGACGCGCTCGCTGGTGGGCCAATGGTGGGTCGTTTGGGCGGAGCCCTGCTCCTCACTCCGCCGACCTCACTCGCGCCTGAGGCTCGTGGAGTTCTGGGCGAGAACGGAATCTACCTTTGGCATCTACGGCTCCTTGGCGGCGAAGGAGCACTCAGTCGCACCGTCATGGGTGAAGCTTCATCGGCTGTGGGTACAAGCGCATACGATATGAACTATCTGTCTGGCGTCTCGGGAACCAGCATCATGGGATTATTTGAGGCTCTCGATCAAGCCGCGATCACCAACACGGATCCTGATATTGCGACCTTGAAACGCGTGACGAGTGAGGGCGAGACCAAGGACACCGACCGGACGCTTCAACCCATACCATCAAGAAGCAGAACCGACTGAGGCTCTCTAAGTCACCCTCTGCGAAGGTAGATCGAAATCAAGCGGGATCCGAGGCTCATCGGCCATGCTAGAACTCGACCTTCTCCAGCCGATCGAAGACCACGCCCATGCGGCTCAGGAACTGCCAGGGATCGAAGATCTCATCGAGCTGAGCGGCCGTGAGCGTGCACCCGGCGTCCGCCTCGAGGTTCTCTCGGTAGGTGGGGCCATCGACGGCGTTCTGCACGTCGTCCCAGACCTTCATAGCGTTGCGCTGCACGATATCGTAGGCGTTCTCGCGCGTGATGCCGGTGTCCACGAGCTGGAGCAGCACGCGGCTCGAGTAGATGAGTCCTCGCGTGGCCTCGAGGTTGTGCATCATGCGCTTGGGATAGAGCACCATGCCGTCGAGTATCCACTCGAGCTTGCCCAGCAGGTAGTCGAGACCGATCGTGGAGTCCGCGAGCACGACGCGCTCGGCGCTCGAGTGCGAGATATCGCGCTCGTGCCACAGCGCCACGTTGTCGAAGCCCACCTGCGCGTTGGCCTTGATCACACGTGAGAGTCCGCACACGCGCTCCGCTGTGATCGGGTTCCGCTTGTGCGGCATGGCCGACGAGCCCTTCTGGCCCTTGGCGAACGGCTCCTCGCCCTCGAGCGTATCGGACTTCTGCATGGCGCGGACCTCCGTGGCAATCTCCTCGGCGGAGGCGGCGACGGTAGCGAGCACGGCCAGGAGCTGCGCGTGGCGGTCGCGCGCGATGACCTGGGTGGAGAGCGGGTCGGGAGTCAAGCCTAGCTTCTCGCAGACGAAAGTCTCAACGAACGGGTCGATGTTGGAGTAGCTGCCCACGGCACCGGAGATGGCGCCGACAGCGACCATGTCGCGGGTGCGCACCAGGCGCTCCTCGGCACGCTTCATGGACCAGGTCCAGCGGCCGAACTTCATGCCCATGGTCATCGGCTCGGCGTGGATGCCGTGCGTGCGGCCGACGCAGAGCATGTCGCGCGTCTCGAATGCGCGGCGCTTGCAGATCGCGCCGATGCGGCGCACGTCGGCGATCAGGATGTCGATCGCCTGCGTCATCTGGTAGCAGAGCGCGGTATCACCTAGATCGCTGGAGGTCATGCCGTAGTGCACGTGGCGGCTGGGCTTGGGGTCGCTCTCATTCAGGCCTGCGTCGATGTGCTCGGCCATGTTGGTGAGGAACGCGATCACGTCGTGGTTGGTGACGCGCTCGATCTCGTCTATGCGCTCGACCTCGAAGGCGGCGGTGGCGCGGATGTGAGCGGCCTCGTCGGCGGTGATGCCGAACTGGCCCAGCTGCGCCTGCGCCTCGCAGGCCAGCACCTCGATCTCCTTCCAGATCTCGAACTGGTTCTGGAGCTCCCAGATGGCTTTCA
>JAQIBK010000009.1 GCA_027859125.1 Actinomycetota bacterium
GCTGGCAGCAAGTCTACAGTCCAGATCGGCTTCATTCCAGTGCTCCGTTCCGGAAGCGGCTTCTTCTCCTTCAGAAGGAGGTTGTCGGCATCCATGTGATGCCGGTGGGCGTATGTGGAAACGGACGCGAGGGTGAACGGCAGGCCACTCTTCGACCGACGGGATGGAGTGCGTCGAGGAGTTGTCCAGGATCAGGTGAAGGCCGCATCCGCGTAGCTCACTCTCGGCGAGCCCAGGGAAGGGAATGAGCTCCTCGTGCCGATGGCCGGGGAAGCACTCACCCACGACTTCTACGGTGGCCGCTTCCGCCAGGCGGGTGCTGAGCGACTCTTCTGGACAGTTGAACAACACATAGGGAGAGGAAGTCAAGCACCCGTGGCCAACGAATCGGTCCCGGGGCCGTTCTGCTCGATGACTGCAAGGACGTGCATGGGCTGCTCCTCACCCGAGGACGTGAGCTCGAAACCGTAGTACAGAACGTCTGCATTCGGACGGTCTTTCAGGATGCTGCGCCACTGTTCGTCGGTCAGAAGTCGCTCGTTCCCGAAGTCCTGTTCCGGATAGAGAGAGGAAGGCACGCTGAAGACAACTCGTCCCGCGACCTTCAGTTGCTCGTCGACGAGCCTTGAGACGTCTGTGTCATCGAAGTGTTCGAAGAACCCTTGAGAAAACGCGACATCAAACTGTCCGGGCGCGAACACAGAACCCAGTTCGAACGCGTCAGCGAACTGGTGGTGCAGCGTGCGAACGGCTGCTCCCACCTCTGCCGCTCGAGCAAGCACCTCCAAGTCGTTGTCGATGGCCGTTACCTCGAATCCGAGGGAAGCCAGGAACAGGCTCATTCCTCCCGTGCCAACTCCGACTTCCAGGACTCGTTGCGGGCTTCTCGCAACCACGGCGTCGAATATGGGCAGGTGTGTGAACAGATTCCGAATGTGGAAGTTCACGCTCACGGACTCTCGGTAGAAGTCAGCCCAACTACTCATGCCAGCCTCCAGATTCCTGCCCCCTAGCAGCCTTCAGGCCTTGCTCAGCTTGTTGCACCCCGCTACTTGAAGAACACGATAAGCAATGATGTTAGGTAGTTGCCGCGGTAGCCGCAGTAGAGGTGGGGTACGAAGGACCCACTTTCGGGCTCCCATGTCTCCATGTCTACAACATTGAAGAGATCGCTGACCGAGTCCGCAAGATCTAGCGACTCTTCGAGCTTGAACGGCGCTGACCCGACCACCGTCTCCCGGATATCGGCGTCTGAGAAGAAATCGGAGATCGGTTTGCGCTCGTCTCGCGGCAGACTCTTGAACTCATCCGTCATCCGAAAGAGGTAGTCGACGGCAAGAACGTAGACTCCGCCCGGTCGCAGGATTCGATAGGCTTCCTTCTGGGCTCTGTTGATTGTATCCGTCGGACCGAAATGCTCCAGAGAAGAGCAACTGAACAGGACATCAAAAGACTCGTCGGCGTAAGAGATCTGAGTCGCATCCATGGGCGAGACAAGAAGACCCCGAGGGTCGAACTCGAAATCACAGTATGATTCAGGATTCCTCAAGAATTGTTCGTCGACCTCGCGATCCGCAAACGCCGTCTGTCCGTATAGATCAGTGGCAACAGTCGTCCTCATACGGTTTGCCAAGGCGAACATCAGGCGTTCCTTGCCACATCCTAGACCAAGCGCATTGCATGTCCCAGTCAGATACCCGTATTCCCTGAGCGCCCGGATGATCATCGCCCATTCCCAGAACTTTCGATTCACCTGCCAGTCCTCGGGTGCCAGGTGCAGTTCGGTCACCGCCAACTGCGCGAGATCCTCGTCTTCCCAGTCGGCTAGCGTAGGCATTCGATTGAACAACGCGTCCTCCATCGACTAATCCAGCAAGCGATCGGTCTCTAGTAATCGTGTCGAGTCTACTCGACGCAGTGGACCAGGGCGACCCGTCTTCTCGGCCGAAGTGAGCCCGGTACGATGCTACGGTCAGTTGCAGCCAAAACAGTCCGCACTGACATCATCGCGGACTGTGTTTGATGTTGCACGGGAGGAAGCCTACGTGAAGGCGCTCGTACTCGCAGATGGAAAGGCACCCGCCTACGCCCCATACCCTTCGCCCGGACCAGGCAACTCATTCCGGTCGCGAACAAGCCCGTCCTGTTCTACACCGTCGAGGTGATTCGCGAGGTCGGTATCTCTGAGACTAGCATCATCGTGAGCGACGGGTGCAAGGTGCTGGGCAGCGAGATCGAGCACTCGACAATGCTCCCGGGCGCCAGGATCGAGAACGCCAGCTTGCGTCCTCCCGACAGCCCGAAGGGGGTCAACGCAGTCGTCCGCCGCTCCGACAGCGTTTCCACCACGTACCACGTGATGCTCGCATGGTCGGCCCCTGGTCCGTCCATGTCCACGATCTCGCCGAGAGCGCGCACGAGATCGACACCGTCAAATACGCGCAAGCTACCACCCTCATGGGCACGTATCGCAGTGAGTCCTGCCCCTTTGGGCAGAGGCACGCCGCCCTCTCTCGTCCCATCTTCTCCCGAGCCTATCAGGGAGCAGCCCCGAGGGCCTCCCGCGCGACAGCCTAGTGACTGGCGGCCAGGTTCTCCATGTCCGCGTCCACCATCATGGCTACGAGTTCTTCAAAGGAGACCCGTGGCTTCCATCCAAGACGCTCCCTGATCTTGGTGGAATCGCCGTGAAGGATGTCGACCTCAGCAGGACGGAAGAACGCCGGATCCACAAC
>JAQIBK010000061.1 GCA_027859125.1 Actinomycetota bacterium
CCTTGATTCCGCCTGTCAGAGGGCTCTTGGCGCCCACCGAAAGGCGTCCACCGTTGGGGGTGTTGCTTCCCCCGAGAAGACCTGGGGCGAACACGAGAATGTTCTCGGCACCAAGTGCATCGGCCTTAGGAGGAACCTCCGTGTAGACCAAGGCCGACGTGAGTGCACGACCTCCATAGCGAGCCCATTTGGCGGGCAACTCTTGCCTTTGAACCGAAAGATCTGACATGTCGACACGTAGAATATGTCGCATACAATCCCCTCCCCTTGACGTACTTTCGGGCGTCCCATACCGATGGCTTATTAGTACTAGCTATCTCCAGTATTCCCGCAAGAGGGGCAATCAGTCCAGCGAAGTCATGCCATTTTCGTCCTTCTCATCTGATTCGGCGGTGTCGAGACCGGCTTTGTACAGCCCTAAATAGAGACGATGCGGTCCTGGCGTGCCGTGTGGGACGAAGGCGATTCGATCGCCGGGCATCACTGGATGACCCAGATCGTAGACGGTTCGATTGACGAACACCCCCTCGATGATGGCGAGATCGAGGTCCAGATCGAGGGCCAGCTGTCGGGCATTGGTTCCCTCCGTGGGAACGCTAACGGTCACGGTCGTGGGCAAACCCGCCGCTCTACGTGCGGCGTGAAGCAGGCCGAACATGCGCACCGTGACCTGAGCATCAGCATCCATACCCACACGATACCCAATCCGTCGAGGGTGCGCTTGTCTATCTGCTTCCTATGAGGCTGGAATCGGCCGCTGGGGGACCGCCGTCCACACGAGCGCGCCCAACACGAGATCGATCCCGGGTCCGCGAAGGACACCGGGATCGTCTCGGAAACGGAATGCTTGGATCAGGGCTCTGACTACAGGCTGATACCAGCCTCTGCGGGAGGCGCGTCCTGGCCGGGGGCTCCGTGGCCGCCTCTGGGACCGCCCATACCTTCATTCACAGGCACGTCGGTGGAGTTCACGATCTCATCGAGATGGGTACTGAGGTTGTCGAGAATCTCCGTCTTCTGGTCGGCATCCATGCGATCATCGTCGACGGCGGCCTGCAAGTTCTCCTCGGCACTCGCGATCACTGTGGCGACGACGTCATCGATGTCGACGCCCTGATCGGCGGCGATATCGGCCAGCGACTGACCGGCGACGCGAAGGTCGTGAATCTCAGAGATATCGAGATCGGTCAGGTCGGCCAACACGGACTCAGGTCGCACCTCGCCCGGACGGCCCATCATTCCACCACGACCCATGCGGCCTTCGGGAAGGGGCTCGGTCGAGGTCAAACGCTCGTCGAGCGATGTCTCGAAATCGGCGACAGCCGCGTCCTTGATGTCGGCGGTGCCGACTCCCTCGGACTCCGCGATGGCCGCGAGCGACTCACCGTCGGCACGACGATCGTGGACATCGGTGACATCGAGTCCCGTCAGGTCCGCGACGATCTCCGCCAGACCGCCGCCGGCACGGTGCATCGCTCCACCGAGCCATCCGGCCTCCGTGCTTGCATCATCGACCGTTTCACCAAAGGCGTAGCCAATGCCACCCAGTACCAGCACCGCTGTCAGGGCTCCTGTGAGGAGCACGGTCATCTTCTTGCGTTTCATGATCAGACCTCCGATTCGTCCAACGCTTACGTTGCACATTGAAGTCTGTCCTGAAGCGCCAGCTGGCACATCACCCGTGGGAACCCACTTGCTCTACTGTCTGCGGCGTACGTGGCACGATCACGTACTCCCTACAACAGAGAAGCCCCGGAAGGGGCCCCTCTCAACTGCAGGACAAGGCACTGGCACTACTCCACGATCAACGTGCCCTCGTAGCCGTCTCCACTGCAAAGGATGTCGTACTCACCGGCTTCCACTGCCCCAAGACTCACGGTGCCGCCCTGCGCTATGTTCTGCTCGATTCCCAGCTGCGGCAGCTTGACTGCCACACGACACTCCTGACCGGGGGCGAACTCCAGCTCGATCGGTATGCCGGCCTCCGCGCGGATCAGATACGGGTCGAACTGCACGCCATCGTCGCTGATCGCGATGCGCTGGACTGTGCCGTCCTCTGACATCTCCGTGGAAGTCGCATCGTCAGCCGTCGGAACGAGATATCCGGCGCTCACGAGCATGTCCCGAACGGATAGATCGCCGATGGCGGTATCGTCATAGTTCACTGTGAGTTCCAGGGTATCAACGTCAAGAACAGCATCACCCAGCCCGGGAAGGCCGGAGATGGAGCCAAAGATGTGCTCCGACTCGTGCTCGGGATCCGAACCCTCCAGAAGTCTCACCTGAAAGACCGCTGTCGCATTCGTGTCGCCGGAACCTAGCGTCTTGGTGACCGTATTGCCCTGAACGCTCAGGGTTCCGACCTGCTCGGTGAATATCTGTGGGAGAGAGAATGCGGCGACCACGATCACCACGACCGCAAGGATGATGTGTGGGGGCTTGATGCGCTTCATATGACCTCACTTGTCAGTAGCGTGCTCTTTTCATTGGATATCGAACAGCACTCGTCATGCCACTATGCCACGAAGGTGACGAGCGAGGAGTTCGCGGAGAACGGCATCAACACCACCTGGCTTCTGCTTGGCGGACTTGTTATGGCATTCGGTGTGGTCGTCGCAATCCTGGTCCGTCGGATCAAGGCCGAACGAGCAGCGTAGGAAGCACACGGCAACAACGAACTCGAGTACGAAGGGCGCCCATATCAGGCGCCCTTCGGTGTTCTTGTGGCGGAGAGCCAGGGATTCGAACCCTGGGTACGGCTCAAAACCGCACACACGATTTCCAGTCGTGCACCTTCAGCCTCTCGGTCAGCTCTCCGTATGATCGTGCAACCGGAACGTTCTGGTGCTGCACGAAACGCAAAGGCGAGTATAACGAGGAAGGCCCCTCGCGGCAATGCGAGCACCGATCGGGTCATGTGGAACATCGACGAGAATCACATGGGTCCTACTATCACATGGGTCTTCTTGTCACACGACAATGATATCGTGTACCGATGCAATGAACCGGGGGGAACATTGCTTGTCGTTCATATGGGGGGTTCACGTGGACTCTGCGTCTTTGGCACCTTTGCGCAACGTCGACTACAGGCAGCTGTGGACAGGCCAGTTGATCTCCGTGATCGGGGACAAGGTCAATCAGATCGCGCTCGCGATCATGGTCTACTCCGTCACAGGCTCAATGCTGCAGATGGGCATCATGCTCGGCGTCACCGTGATGCCAGCAGCACTCCTTGGCATTGTCGCAGGCGTGTTCGTCGACCGCTGGGATCGACGAATCACCATGGTGGTGTCCGATATTCTCCGCGCGGGCATAGTGTTGGCCGTGCCCTTCGTGGCCCAGGCGGGTATCGGCTGGGTCTACGCACTCTCATTCGCAGGCGCTACAGTCTCGCTCCTGTTCGAGCCCGCGAAACGATCGCTGATCCCGGACCTCGTCTCCAAGGAACGGCTCAGGGCAGCGAACTCGCTCGACATGGCAACGGTGGCCATCTCCGAACTGGTCGGACTCGCGTTCGGCGGCGCTCTGGTAGCCGCCATGGGCTTTCGCATGGCGTTCTTCCTGGACTCCGCCACGTTCCTTCTGTCGGCTTTCTTCATCTACTCGATCGCCTATCGCCCGGACCTATCCCTGTTCGCCAAGAACGTGGAGAAGACGAGCCAGGGGCTGATCCGCGAGGCCACGCTCGGCCTGCGTCACATAAGCGAATCACCACTTCTGCGCGACCTCATGGTCGTCTATGCGTTGGCCGTGACCGCAGGAGCTGCTACCGTCCCCATCTGCTACGCGCTTGCTCTCAAGACCTTTGACGCCGGAGCGCCCGGTCTAGCGGCCCTCGACGCTGCGATCACCGTGGGAATCCTGCTCGGGTCGATCCTGGTCGGCCGTACCGGCCCTGAAAGGAACGGCATCAAGTTCCTTTGGGGACTCCTGCTGTTCGGTGCGGCTTTCGCAGCAGTATCGCTGGCCGACGACATCTACATCGCCATGGCGGTTCTCTTTGTCGCGGGAGTCACGAACATGTGGTTCCTGATACCTGCGACCACGATCTTCCAGTGCACCGCCCACGACAACATGCGTGGCCGCGTGATGGCGGCGAGCACGACAGTTGTGCGCGTGTTCACGGTTGTTGGAATGGTGGCGGCCGGCGCTCTGACCGAGCGATACGGCACCAGCACGTTGGCGGCCGTGACCGGAGTCCTGGTGATCGGCGCGGCGGCTCTTGGATGGACGCGCCCCTCGCTCAGGAACGCCTGAGCTGAATCACCGCGTTTCTGCCGGAAGGCCTATGGCAGAGCCGTGAGCACAACGGCGCCCAGTGCCAGCACCACGCCCGCGCGCTGCCACGTGTGCAAGCGCTCACCCAGAACAGAGCGAGCGAGCAGCACGGTCGATACCGGATAGAGTGATGTCAGGGCCGCCGCGACAGCCAGTGGACCCATCTGCAATGCGAACATCGCCGCCACGTTGGCCACCATATCCAGCACTCCCGCACCAATGGTCGCAGGCATCGCCTCTCTGGAGACTCTGAGACTCACACCTCTGGTCACTCCCAGCAGCCCGAGCAATGGTACGGAACCCAACCTGGCTCCGAACAGCGGCCACAGTCCAGCGTCTGGATCGGTGAACGACAGGAGCGTAAAGAAACCCGCGAATGCCAGCCCGGCCCCGACGGCCAGCAGCACTGCGCGCAGGCCGTGCTCCGGGTGCCCTTCTTGTTCGGGCGATGGGGTCACGCTCACGATCACGACAGCCACAAGTGCGAGCCCGATACCTGCGAGGCCGGTCCCTGTCAGCTTCGCCCCTGTCGCCAGATCGAATGCGACAGGAATCGCACCGGCCAGAGCAGCAGTAATCGGGGCCACCACTCCCATTCGCCCCGAAGCCAGGGCTGCGTACAGCATGAGCACCCCAAGGCCTCCAGATGCCCCAGCAAGCGCCCCTAGCGCGATCTCCGGCACTCCCGGCACCGGCTGACGCAGAACCGCGAGCGCGACGAGCAGCGAGCCAAAGCCGAACACCTGAGATATGAACGAGACGGCACTGGCCGCTTCTCTTCGGCGGGCCACTCCACCCAGGAAATCAGAGCAGCCGAAAACTGCTGCAGCGATTGTGGCGAGAAGTGCGGTCACGAGCTCTCCTTGAAATACGGGTATCCCACCATACCAGTGTTTCGCGACGCGACGCCGCCTCCCGACGGGCACGGGCAAGGTTACGAGGAGTCCCGCGCGGTGGTATCTAGGCGAGTTCTCGGACCTTCTGAGCGGCTGCGCTCGCCAAGTCCTGTCCAACCACCAGTCTGAGCGCATCCACCAGGTTGTTGGATATCAAGGGCAGATCCCCTCGTTCGACCGTCTCTGGCGACTTGCCGATACGCTTGGATTCCACGTCAACGGACACCGAAGCCAGCACGGTGCCAATAATGGGCCGCAGAACCTCCTCTATGCGTGTCGCCAAGACGTTAGCCAACGTCAGACCTCTCCATTATCCGAAACGCCCTGCTTCATCATCTTCATGAAAGCCAGCAGCGCGGACCTTACACGGAAGAAATAGGCAGTGAACAGCGCCATCCCTGCCGTGAGCAGCAGATCCGACGAGAGCGTGACAATATCCGGTGAGACTCCGTCCGGCCAGAAGAGAACGGCCCATCGCGCCAGCATCGAAGCTGCGATGCAGATCGCTCCGGACATGATGTACGTCATGTTGTCGGCGATACTCGAACCCTGTGACACCTGCTTGAGCAGGATCGAGCCCGCGAGCAGGAGCACGGCCGTAGCAAGACCGAATCCCACGGCCGCGATACTCAGCCAATCGGGCACGACCACGTTCCCGTCCCCGACGGCAAATGCCTGTGCGGGAATCATGAACATCGAGCCCATGGCGATTGCGACTATGGTCTTCTTGCCTCTCATGGCTCCTCCTCCCACGCACGTCAAAAAGCACGCGCGTGCGTGAATACGATCCTTCAACAGAATAGAGCAACCGCTCACTCCGCGTCGAAGCCGCCCGTCACAGTTCAATCGACATACAC
>JAQIBK010000088.1 GCA_027859125.1 Actinomycetota bacterium
CTCAAACTGACTACACTTTTCAACCGACCATAAGGAGTCGGAATGTACCGAATCTAGTGATCTCCCGCGTGAACCGAACTCTGAATGTAGACCGCGGTCAGGATCGTGAACACGTATGCCTGGATGAAGGCCACGAACACCTCGAATGCGTACATGAGGACCAGGAACACGAATGCCACGATACCCACGAGGCCGCCGCCCACCGAGAAGCTCAACTGCTCCTGGAAGAACGGAAAGAACAGGAACACGAACGCCGAGAACACACCAAGGATGATGTGGCCGGCGTACATGTTGGCAAAGAGTCGAACAGCCAGCGTGAGCGGGCGGATGAGGAACGTCGAGATGAACTCGAGCAGGAAGATGTAGCCGCCCAAGACCAGTCGACCGGCCAGCGGCATCTCGCGCACGCCGGACGGGATAAGGCTCTTGAAGTAGCCAACGAACCCATTCTTGGCGAAACCGACCCACACGAACACGACCCACGTGATCAGGGCCAGTGCTGTTGTGGCACCGATGGAACCACCGATGGACTTGCCACCGGGTATGAGCCCGAACATGTTGGAGACAAGGATCAGAAAGAACATCGCCCCCAGGAGAGGCACGTACTTCTTACCGTCCTCTTCTCCGATGACATCGGTCGCCATGTCGCGGATGAACTCGACGCCCGCTTCGATGGCACCGGTGAAACGACCACCGGGCATCAAGGTTATGCGTCGTGCTGCGACCGTGAACATGATTACCGCCGTCGTGAGAGCGATAAGCCCCCAGAACGTGTAGTTCGTCAACACGAACGGACCGACGACGGTCCCGTTCATGTCGTTGAACGGCAGCACCGAAAGCTCGTGCACCAAGTGCTCGATCTTCACGGGCAGCAACTCCATTGCATTCACGCGGCTATCTACCTCCTATCCCCTGGTCCTTACCGGGCGTGCATACCTATGCAGCCCCGCAAATCGGACCAACTCGACTGAATATGTGACAAGGAAGCCGACCGCGAATGTGATCGCGAACGGTGCGAATCCGTCGGGTGCGACGGCCTTGTAGACCCAAAGGAGGAGAACTGAAGCGAGGAGCCGCCCGAACATGGCCATGGCGGCAACGAGAAGTCCGCGGAACGGGTCTTCGGGCGTTACGCCCTGAAAGCCCTTTCGGGAAAGGAACAGCAGCCCGACGCCCAGCGCAAGGCCGAGAACTGCAGCCGGGGCCGGCTGTTCTAGCAAGTTGACGATGCTATCGATTGCGGGAAACAGTTGGATACCCCTAAAAGTAATCACGACCGATCCAATCCGCGCTATTCAGCGAGGTTGACCGCCACATGGGCGGCTTCCGGTGCTAGGGGTTAGCAGCTGCGGGCGTGCATCAACGTGCGCACGAATCCCGTAGGAGCTTCCGACCGGGGGGCCTCGGAAAGCGTGCCCATCGTACACCAAGCCCCAATATGCGGCAAGGTTGGATAAGGGGTGCGAAAAGCACGGAAAACATGGGTATGGGTCGCCCCTGTTCATGGCGCGAACCTCGTTCGGACCGCTACTGCGCGCGGTCTTCCGAGTCCGAGGAAACACCGTCTTCCTCATCGACGTGATGGTGGGCCGCCTCGAACAGTCCCAGCCAATACGCCATGAGTGCCGACAGCAGGGTGAGCACCAGGAACGCGCCGAGTTTCATTATCGTCGGCGCGTAGCGAACCGCATAACCGCCGACCGAGAGCGCGGCCGACCAGACGTAGATGATGAGCACTGTCTGCCGCTGATCGAAACCTCGACCGAGAAGACGGTGGTGGATGTGCCCTTTGTCCGCCTCTTGAATGGGACGCTTGTGTTTGAGCCTACGGACGATCGCCGACGCGGTGTCGAATATGGGCACACCGATGATCAGCAGTGGAACTGCAAGCGCGATCGCGGCGACCGACTTCATGACCCCCAAGAGGGAGATGGTAGCCAGGGCGAAACCCAGGAACATCGCACCCGAGTCCCCCATGAAGATCGATGCCGGATTGAAGTTGAACCCCAGGAAACCGATGCATGCGCCGATCAGCGCTGCTGCGAACGCCGCCGCTTCGAGGCGATTGCCCTGAGCAGCCAGAACCAAAAAGCTCGTGGCGGCTATGGCGGTGACTCCGGCAGCAAGTCCGTCGAGACCATCGATGAGATTGATCACGTTGGTGAAACCGGTGACGTAGATCAGAGTGATCGGCACGCCGAGCAAGCCCAGGGCGATCAGTCCCCCGCCCAGCGGATTGCCGACGAAATCCACGCGCAGCCCGGCGGCAACGATGATCGATGCCGCCACGAGCTGACCTGCGAACTTGGGGCCCGGCTTGAGGCTCACGATGTCGTCGACCACACCAACGAGGAATATCACGGTCATGCCGGCGATCACGCCAAGGATCGTGGAGCTGGAGTCCAGCAACGCGCCGCCCCAGCCGAAGTACGCCTCACCGAGTGCTTCCACACCCACAGCGGCGAGGAACCCGGCGAAGATCGCTATGCCGCCCAGTCGAGGAATGGGAGTGGTATGGACCTTGCGCTCGTTCGGCGAATCGACGAGCCCGTAGCGAATGCTCAGGTAACGCACAAGCGGGGTGAGCAGCGCGGTAACGACTGCCGCCACTGCAACCATGGCAAGGTAGTGCTTGGGACTCACGCGCCTACCTCCGATATGTGCCTTGGAACGATACCCGCTTCAGCGAGCAGCTCTGCTGAGAGCGGATCAGGATAGGACTCGCGATAGACGATCTCGACCACACCGGCGTTGATGAGGATCTTGGCGCACAACACGCACGGCTGGTGAGTGCAGTAGATAGTGGCACCGTCGATGGCTATGCCGTACTTGGCTGCCTGGAGAACCGCATTCTGTTCCGCATGGATCCCGCGACAGAGCTCGTGATTCGAGCCTGACTCGATGCCACGCTGCTCGCGTAGGCAACCAACTTCTTCACAATGACGGAGGCCTTTGGGCACACCGTTGTAACCAGTAGCCAGGATACGCTTGTCCTTGACCAGAACCGCGCCGGTGTGACGGCGCAGACAGGTCGAACGACCCGAGACCTTCTCGGTGATGTCCATGAAGTACTCGTCCCACGACGGTCGGGGCATCTGCGCACCTTCCTAAAGCTTGTCCGCTGTCGCGGTGATTCGTCTACTTGGTGCCGAACAGCCTGTCGCCCGCATCGCCCAGACCCGGAACGATGTAGCCATGATCGTTGAGGTGGCTGTCCACCGCACAGGTGTATATCTTGATGTTGTCGCAGGTTCTCACGACTTCATCGATGCCTTCGGGAGCCGCCAGCAGAACCAGCAGGTTGATCTCCTTGGCACCACGATCCCTCAGGAACTGGACCGCGGCGGCAGCGGAGCCTCCGGTGGCCAACATAGGGTCGACGATCAGGATGTCGCGCTCACCGATGTCCTCGGGCAGCTTGCAGTAGTACTCGACCGGCCGCAGCGTCTCGGGATCACGATACAGACCGACGTGGCCCACCTTGGCCGCAGGAATGAGCTCCAGGATGCCGTCGACCATGCCCAGCCCCGCACGCAGGATGGGAATGACCGCGACCTTCTTGCCAGCGAGCACTTTCGTCGTCGTTTCGGTCACCGGCGTCTTCACGGTCGTCTCAGCGAGCTGGAAGTTGCGGGTCGCCTCATACGCCATGAGCATCGCCAGCTCCTTGACGAGCTCGCGGAACTCCTTCGCCCCGGTCTTCTCGTCGCGCAGAATGGAGAGTTTGTGCTGGATCAGAGGATGTTCCATCACTAGCACATTCGGGTAATCTCGCACGTCGGTCATCTCCAAACTCCTTCGTCGATTCGGTCAACCGATCACTGGCCGACGAGGGACAGTGTCGTAAGACTCCCTACAGCTCCGGGTAGAGCGGGTGCGCGTCCAGCAGGCTGCGCACATCAGCAGCGATGTCGGCCAGCTTGGCCTCATCGTCACGATTGAAGATCGCATCAGCAAGCAGGCCTCCGACCGTGTGGGACTCTCCCTCGGTGAAACCGCGAGTGGTCACAGCAGCTGAGCCGACGCGAATACCGCTCGTGACGAACGGGCTCTCCGGGTCGTTGGGAATCGCGTTCTTGTTCACAGTGATGCCAATGTCCTCGAGCACTCTCTCCGCAACCTTGCCCGTGACTCCGGCGGGACGCAGATCGACGAGCATGAGATGGTTGTCGGTGCCACCGGAAACGAGTCGCAGGCCACTCTCAACCATTGCAGCACCCATTGCTTTGGCATTGATCACGACTTGATCGATATACGTCTTGAACTCTGGCTGCATCGCCTCTTTGAAGCACACGGCCTTGGCGGCGATGGTGTGCTCGAGCGGGCCACCCTGAAGCCCCGGGAAGACGGCCTTGTCGAGCTTGGTCGCCCATTCTTCTTTGCATAGAACGAATCCGGAACGCGGGCCACGCAGCGTCTTGTGGCTGGTGGAGGAGACGAAGTCGGCATGTGGAACCGGCGAGGGGTGCGCGCCAGTGGCGACAAGACCGGCGATGTGCGCCATGTCCACCATGAGAACCGCGTCCACTTCCTTGGCGACGGCGGCGAAACGCTCGAAATCGATGGTACGGGGGTACGCCGAAGCACCCGCAATGATCATCTTGGGGCGATGCTCCTTGGCAAGACGCTCAACCTCGTCATAGTCGATCGTCTCAGTCTCCATGTCGAGGCCGTACGGCACGACATTGAACCACTTGCCGGAGAAGTTGACCGGTGAGCCATGGGTGAGGTGACCGCCCATGGCGAGATTCATGCCCAGCACAGTATCTCCTGGATCGAGCACGGCGTAGTAGACCGCCAAGTTGGCCTGCGCGCCGGCGTGCGGCTGCACGTTGGCGTGATCGGCACCGAAGAGCTCCTTGGCGCGCTCGCGAGCGAGGTCCTCGACCAAGTCGACCTTCTCGCAGCCGCCGTAGTAGCGTTTGCCAGGCAGACCTTCCGCATACTTGTTGGTCAGAACGGTGCCCGAGGCCTCGAGCACCGCCGAGGATACGAAGTTCTCGCTTGCGATGAGTTCGATCGAGTCGCGCTGCCTTTTGAGCTCCGCTTCAAGCATCTCGGCGAGCTCGGGATCCTGTCCCGGAATATACTTCAGTGCCATTCCCCTCCTGCTTTCCTCTAGACTCAGCTATCGTCGCTCAATATCGGCGATCTTATCCACTCGTCTCTCATGACGCCCACCCTCGAACTCGGTGTCGAAGAAGGCGTCCAGGATCTCCTCGGCGGTCTGGCGCGGGATATAGCGCCCACCCAGGGTGATCACGTTCGCGTCGTTGTGCAGACGCATCATTCGGGCAAGTTCGGGCTCGGTGACCATAGCCGCACGAATTCCCGGCACCTTGTTGGCCGCCATGGCCATGCCGATCCCGGAACCGCAAACGAGAACGCCCAGATCGGCATCTCCGTCTGAGACTCCGCGCGCGACTCTCTCCGCATACTCCGGATAATCCACCGAGTCATCATTTGCGGGACCCACATCGATCAAATCGATGCCGCGACGCTCAAGATACGGCTTGAGCGCCTCTTTCATCTCGAATCCTGCGTGATCGCTGCCCAGGAGAACGCGCATTCGTTACGCCTTTCGAGTCAAGGAGACGTGCAAGCGGTGGCACCCTTGATGGGCACCACCGCCGATTGTATCAGTCCATACAGCGCCCGTGGGCGCCTCAGCGTGAGATGGTGGCCTCAGCGATACCTCAGCTGGCACAGACCGCCATGATCGCATCGCTTGGAATGGCACCTTCGCGAATTATGGCGCACTCGGGGCCTGTGCAATCAACGACCGTGGAGGCCTGCTTGTGCTGAGTCTCCCCACCGTCAAGCGAGACATCGGCGGCCGCGATGACGCGCTCCTCTATCTCGGCGAAGGAGCTGGGAGCGGGAGCGCCCGAGGTGTTCGCCGATGTGGCGATGAGAGCTGCTCCCGACGCGCGGATCAGCTCCATGACGATCTCGTTGTCCGGACTGCGCAACCCAATGGTGCCGTCGGCCGCTCGGAAATCCTTGCTGACCATGTTGGAGGCTTTGACGATCAGCGTGAGAGCGCCTGGCCAGAAGGCCTTGGCGAGGCTGTGAGCATATGCGGGAACGTCGACGCCGTACTTGTCCAGCAGCGCGTCGTCATCCTCGACCAGCCAGGGCATGGGCTTGTCGAGTGGGCGGATCTTGATGTCGAAGATCTCATGACAACCTGTGAAAGATGTCGAGGAGGCCCCGATGCCGTAGACCGTTTCGGTCGGAAAAACAACAATCCCGCCGTCACGGAGTACCGTGGCTGCGAGATTGACGACCTCCGCCGAGGGGTTCTCGGGGTCGATACGGAACACTTTGCTCATGATGGACCGTCTCCATTCGTGTCGCTTGCCCTGGCCTCGATTCGGTGCCGACGGCCCACAACAACGCGGTCCCTGCCGGACAGATCGCGAATCGCCCTACACTCTTGATACCACTCGGACAGCTCTTTGACCGCATCTGTTACGCGACTTTCATCCAACTCCATCGCTAATCCGCCTGAATCAGCAAGCCAGATAAGAGAATCGTCCATGATTCGGCGAGCAGTATCAAGCCCATCGGGGCCACCGTCGAGTGCCAGATGCGGTTCATACCCAAGCACATCAGCGGGCAGATCTGGCATGTCGGCGCTAGGGATGTACGGGGGATTGGAGACGACCAGATCCACGCGCCCGCGCAGATCTACAGCCAAGGGCTCGAACAGATCGCCCGCAAGGACCTGCACCCTGTCGGCAACACCAATGCGCTCGGCGTTCTCGTGAGCAAGGGACACTGCTTCGGGAGAGAGGTCAGTGGCGACAACGCGTGCAGCCGGCAGTTCGTGAGCGATGGAGCACGCGACCGCTCCACTGCCCGTGCACAGATCCACTACCACAGGCGAGTGAACGCCTGCCAGAAGCTCGAGTGCGACGTCCACCAACACCTCGGTCTCCGGCCGGGGAATGAACACGCCACGGCGCACGTGCATCACGACATGCCGGAAGGGCATCTCACCGGTCACGTACTGCAGGGGCTCTCCTTGGGCGCGTCGCTTGACGCCCTCGCGCAGCGTCGCTCGCTCCCGGGGTGAGAGAGGTCGCTCGTGGAACGCGTATATCTCCACACGTGAGAGACCGGTTGCTGCAGAAAGGAGCCACTCTGCCGAGAGGCGGGGCTGCTCGACTTGCTTGCCATCGAGGTACTCCACAGTCCATCCCAGCGCGTCGCGTACGGTCCAGACGCGCTCAGTCATGCTATTTCACCGCCGCCAGGCGCTCCGCCCGATCGGCCGCTGCGAGCGACTCGACGATGTGGTCTATCTCACCCATCATGATGCCGGGCAGGTTGTGCACCGTGAGGCCGATCCTATGGTCAGTCAGACGATCCTGCGGGAAGTTGTAGGTTCGAATCTTCTCCGACCTGCCACCCGATCCTATCTGGCTGCGACGGGCGTCGCCTTCCTCGGCGCGGCGCTTCTCCAGCTCTTGTTCATAGAGACGGGCGCGCAGCACGCGCATAGCGTTCTCCTTGTTCTGGAGCTGTGACTTCTGATTCTGCGACTGGACCACGAGGCCTGACGGTATGTGGGTGATACGGACAGCAGAGTCGGTCGTGTTGACCGACTGACCGCCCGGACCGCTGGAGCGATACACATCGATCCGAAGATCCTGCTGGCGAACCTCGACCTCGACGTCCTCGGCCTCGGGCAGAACGGCGACAGTCGCCGTGGAGGTGTGAGTTCGACCCCCGGACTCCGTGGCGGGTACCCGCTGTACACGATGCACACCGGATTCGAACTTCATTTTTGAGTAGACGCCCTTGCCCTTGACCATGACGGAGACCTCTTTGATGCCACCGACCTCATTCGAATTGACGTCGATCTCCTCTACCTTCCAGCGCTGGGCAGCCGCATACCTCATGTACATGCCGTACAACTCACCCGCGAACAGACCGGCCTCGTCCCCGCCGGCTCCGGCGCGTATCTCGATGATGACGTTCTTGGCATCGTTGGGGTCGGGCGGCAGCATCATTTCCTTGACGGTCTCTTCGAGAGCAGGAAGCCGAGCTTCGAGTTCTTTCAGCTCATCCTTGGCCATTTCGCGCATCTCTGCGTCATCCTCGGAGCGCATGATCTCGTCGGCCTCGGCGATACCGTCTGCGATAGCGAGGTACTCGATGATCTTGTTGGCCAGAGGTGTCTGATCGGAGTGCTCCTTGGCCAGACGTGCGTACTTCTTCTGATCGGAGAGAACCTCCGGATCACCGAGTTTGGCGGTCAGATCGTTGTAGCTCTCGAGTATGGTCTGCAGCTTGTCGCGCATGAGTTATCAGGAGTCCTTCGGGTTATGTTCGAACGAGCATTCGCATCGCCAGAATGAGTCATTCACGGGTATCAGCGTAGCACGTTCACACGCCGATGAATGAGCGCTCATGGCACATCCTCGACAGGATTTCGGGCGCGCAGAGTCCATGTACCAGGCAACGCCACTTACTGAGCGGGCTCCGCCGAAACATCTGTGACGGAAACTGTCTCATCGACTGCGGCTTCTGTCGCTTCGGTACTATCGTCAGCTTCGAAAGACAGTCCGAGGATTTCGTTGATGTCGACCTCGCGACCCTCTTCGACTGCGATGACTGCCTTCATGGATGCCACCGCGACCTCGATCATGTCGTCCTCCGGCTCGCGCGTGGTCATGCGCTGCAGCTGCAGTCCCGGCCACAGAAGCACCTTGACCGGCAGGGACTCAGAGTGGCCACCCGCCCACTTGATGACCTCGTACGCCAGGCCAGCGATCAGCGGCATCAGAATGATGCGAAGCGAGATCGCCACCAGAAGGGTGAATATCTTGCCGTCGACGCCCAGTGCCGCAACGATCGGCTTCACCGGCACGACGCTGAACACGATGATCGCGATGATCATGACCATGAGCAGGAACGATGTGCCACAACGCACATGCATGGTCGTGAACTTCTGGATCGATCCCACCTCTAGAGGGAGACCACTCTCGTAGGCATGGATGGTCTTGTGCTCGGCGCCGTGATAAGAGAACACACGCTGAATGTCCTTCATACGGCTGATCGCCCAGATGTACAAAAAGAAAGCGACCACCCTCAGGCCACCGTCCACCACATTCCAAGTCAAAGGCTTCTCTGTTGCCTGGCCGACCATCAAGTTGGTGACGACCGCAGGGAGGACAATGAAGAGTCCGACCGCAAGGCCGACTCCGGCGATCATGGTGAATGCGATCTCCTTGCCGCTCAGCTGCTCATCCTCGGTCTCGCCAGCATGCTCTGCAGAGATGCCGAATGCCTTCATGGCTAGCACCAGGGTCTCGTACATGCCCCAGATGCCACGGATGATCGGCTTGCCCAGCCATGGATGATCCGTCACAGCCGTCTTGAGCTCATGCTCCTCGAGATAGATCGAACCATTGGGCTCGCGCACAGCGACCGCCCAGTTCTTCTTGCCCCGCATCATGACGCCCTCGAGAACCGCCTGGCCCCCGATATGCGTGTGCTTGATCGGCATCTAATCAGCCCTTCCTGTATGTATCGCTCACGGCACTGCCAAGAAGAGCAGACCAGCCCTCACGCACTTCATGCGGAAGACGAGCGTACGTCGCAACCCATACCATGTACACGGCCACGAACCCGAGCAAGAAGCCCGCGCGCGGCTGATTCGTCCAGTGTGGACCACCCGGCAACGATAGTACGTCCATCAGTGCAAGCCCCAAGAAAGCCATAGCAAGCAACCCCGGTGCCGCAGCGTTGTCGCGACGCTCCAAGTAGAGTACGCCCCTCGGTGTTTCGGGACCATATGCCGCGGCGAACATGCCCCAGATGGCAGGACGTAGAGCGAACCACATGTACGCAAGCACGACTACCCAGAGACGCAAGTCGAATCCGCCCGCGAGCACGGCGGAAAAAGCATAGGCAGCCACTGGCGGCGCCAGTATATGGGTGATTGCAGCGAACACATCAAAACCGGTCTGTGCGCCGGCCCCTTGTGTCTCTGGCTCAGTCACGCCGCGGTGCCTTGTCATAAGGCTCTCCGCAGCTCATCTTCCCCTCGCGACACGGGCCGCGTCGGCACGATGCGCCCGCATCCATGAAGACGTACGGCGCTGTCGGCGAAGCCAGCTCGAACATGCGCAGCGCAAGATCGCGGATCTCCCACTGTGCCCGCTTGCAGCAACGGAGTTCCAAGAAGTGCAGCAACTCCCGGATGTTCATGGTGACAACGATCTTGCTCTCCATGGCGTTGGGAAGAAGATAGCGCGCGTCCTCGGGTGCCACGCCGGCATCGAGCAGAGAGCGATAGGCCGCGAATGCAGCGGCGGTCGCAGCGTCGAAAGCAGCTGCCGTATCAGCATCCTGGGCAACCTGCGGAGGAACCACGAACTGCGGCTCGTCCGAATACGACACGTAGCGCTGAGACTGCTGGTTGTAGCTCGCGAGACGATGGCGCACCAGCTGATGCGTGAGAGCGCGAGAAACACCGTCGATCGCGAACGTGTACGTTGCATGCTCAAGCGCCGAGAGGTGACCGGAGTTCATGATGGTGCGCAGAACTTTGCGCACGGCTTCTTCCGACATCTCCTCCATGAGCTCGGCAGCACCTATTGGCGCGTAACAGACCCGCGCTGCCACAGCGATAGCGCGCTCAGGATCGGACGTGTGGAACAGCAGCCGGACATCCATCAGCGAGTGGCCTTTCGAGAGCACGGCGTGCACTGGCACGCACGGGATGGACATATGCAAAGGGAGGCGAGTCGCCTCGCCTCCCCATTCTAGCAGTCATTCAGCACCGATCCGATGTTACTCGGCGGTCTCCTCGGCGGGAGGCTCTTCGGTAGCTGCCTCGGCCTCTACGGCTGGCTCCTCTGCAGGAGCCTCCTCAGCGGCGTTGGCGGTCTTCTCAGCCTTGCGGGCAGCCTTGGCCTCGAACACGCGAACGCGCTCGGCCCTCTCGGCTTCCTTGGACTCGCGAACCTTGCGAGCCTCGTCGGCGGCGGCGTCTGCGATCTTCTGACGGGCCTCCTTGTCGGCGGCCTCCTTCTCGAGCACGGCGCTTGCAGCCGAACCGAACTTGTCAGAGAAACGCTGAACACGTCCACCGGTATCGACGAACTTCTGCTTACCCGTGTAGAACGGGTGGCACTTCGAGCAAAGCTCGATGTGCAACTCGGGCACAGTCGCGCGGGTCATGAACGTCTCGCCACACGAGCACGTCACTTTCGCCTCGACATAGTCCGGATGAATTCCTTCACGCACTGTTTGGTCACCTCCGGGTACACGACTCTGGTTTCCGACCAGAGCCTGAACAGCCGACCGATTGTAGCACAGGGTACCTGTAGGGGCTACAGGTTTCCGTTGCCCTTCGCGCCAGCCTGCTTGGCCATCTTGGAAAGGAACTCCTGGTTGGAGTTGGTCTGCTTCAGACCCTTGATGAGCATCTCCATTGCGCGCTCAGGCGCATCTGCATTGTGCAGAATACGTCGCAAGCCCCAAACGAACGGTGCCTCCAGGGGGTCGAGGAGCAACTCCTCCTTGCGTGTACTGGACTGAACAACGTCGATAGCCGGGAAGATGCGCTTGTCGGCCATGCGGCGTTCAAGGCGAAGCTCCGAGTTACCGGTGCCATAGAACTCCTCGAAGATGACCTCGTCCATCTTGGAGCCGGTATCGACCAGCGCCGTAGCGAGAATCGTGAGCGAACCGCCGAACTCGATGTTGCGAGCTGCACCGAAGAAGCGCTTGGGCGGGTAGAGCGCCTGGGAGTCGACGCCACCGGACAGGATGCGTCCGGACGCCGGCGTGGCCAGGTTGTAGGCACGGGCCAGTCGCGTGATCGAGTCGAGCAGGATCACGACGTCGTATCCGCTCTCGACGAGGCGCTTGGCGCGCTCCATCACAAGTTCGGCCACTGCGATGTGATTCTCACTAGGCATGTCGAATGTGGAGGATACGACCTCGCCATGGATAGAGCGCTCCATGTCCGTGACCTCTTCGGGGCGCTCGTCTACGAGCACCACCATGAGGTGAACCTCGGGGTTGTTGACCGAGATCGCGTTGGCGATCGACTGCAACACGAGGGTCTTACCGGCCTTGGGGGGCGAGACGATGAGTCCACGCTGGCCCTTGCCGATCGGAGCGACCAGGTCGATCACGCGGTTGGTGAGGTTGCGAGGGTCCGTCTCGAGGTGCAGGCGGGCCTGCGGATACAGAGGAGTCAGGTCGCCGAACGCGGGGCGAGCCTTGGCCTCTTCGGCCGTCATCCCGTTGACTGCGTCGACGCGTGCCAGTGCGTTGAACTTCTGGCGCTGGCCACGCTCCCCTGCGCGCGGCAAGCGGGCCGCGCCGGTCACGGCGTCGCCCTTGCGCATGCCGTACTTGCGCACCTGGTTCATGGAGACGTAGACGTCCGTCT
>JAQIBK010000013.1 GCA_027859125.1 Actinomycetota bacterium
CCAAACCCGACAAATACTTCGGAGAACTAGTGCCCTGAAGGGTACAAACTTCTACGACGCGGCGTACTCTACCGCGTCCTTCATACCCAACGAACCCGACTGGAGGACTTTCATGAGCGACGCACCGGTGCTGGGCGGCGTGAATCTCGTTGCCGATCTGGACGCCGTCACCGATTTCGAACGCAAGCACACCCCATACATCACATCCGAGCCAGCCGACGGAAGAACCCGCATAAGCGTCAAAGTCGGTCACTACGTCTCACACCCCAACGCTGCAGATCACCACATCGAATGGGTCACGCTGTACGTTGGCGACGCGCCTATCGCGCACTTCGACTTCGCAGCTGTGGTCGCCTATCCCGAGGTTTCGATCGTAGTGGATCTCGAGCCAGGCACGATCGTGCGCGCCGTCGAGAGCTGCAACACGCACGGTCTTTGGGCTGCCGAGATGGCGATGTAGCGCAGATTCGGTTCTGCACCGTTTCGTGCCGGCGGTGTCAAGGATGTCGGCCCGCTGTACCATCCTCACAACTGGGTGCAGTGAACGGTCACAGTCGGCCCTAGGACCAGCTGTGACCGTTCCTCAAAACGCGAGACGAGAATCAGTCGAGCACTGTGGCAATCTCCGCTCGCACGGCATCCGAGACCGCGCTCGTGCCACCCAGATAACGGATGCAGACGATGTCATCGCAACATTCCTGCAACTGAGCCTTGGTGTCCGGGTGCAGGTACGTGGTGGGAGTGAGTAGAACGACGCCTCCGTCAAGGCCCTGCAAGACCCCTCCTGCAAGCGCGTCAGGGAAGTTCTCCCCTGTGGCGATGGCGAGAACATCCCACGAAACGCTCGCATTCTCACACCCGTAGCGGGCGATATCTGCAGCAGTTGCATACCGAGTAGTCCCTGCTAGACGAGTGACATTTCCGTACTCATCCCTAAGGTGCGTCTCGAGCTCAGCCGGTATGACTGCGGTACCACCGACGATCAACACGTCCGATACTCCGCACGCATGCATGACCGACTCAGTTGCCGCATTGAGCCCGGTCGGGGACGCCAGGAACAGCGGCCACCCCTCTGCGGCAGCCAAGGGGGCTGCCGCAAGAGCATCGGGGAAGTTCATACCGGTGGCCACGAAACAGGTGCCGTCATAGACACCCGCATCGTTGATCTCGGCTACCGCCGCGTTCGCAATCATGTCCGCAGTCTCGTAGCGACTCGATCCGCCGATCCGCTGGACATTTCCCTGGCCCAGTTCCGCCCGCAAAGCAGTTTCAACTGCAGTGCTGACCGCATTCGTGCCACCCAACACGATCGCACTTGCAGCTCCGAGACGCCGAATCTCATTCATCACGGCGTCAGGTAGCACGGTAGGCACGGTGAGCAGGATCGGCCCGCCTTTTGCCGCAGCGAGAGAGGCACCACCAAGCGCATCAGGCCAGTTCGTGCCGGTCGCGATCACGACACAGGGAGCTCCCGAAGGAAACGCCCGCTGAGAGATCAGGCACGCTGTGTCGTATCTGCTGGTCCCTGAAATCGGGACATACTCGACATCTCCACCTGTGATCGTGTACGTCAACGTGTACGTTCCCGTTCCCGAATACTGGAAGGCGTCCACGAAGTACACCCCTCCCTCACCCGATGGAACGGTGTACGTCAGAACTTCGGGGTACGTCGTTCCAGCTGAGGAGTCCAAAAACGTATCAGATGTCACATCGGTAGCGGTCGAGTCGTAGAAATACAGGTCAAAATCCGTACCCGCGTCGCCGTCGAGAGAGAGGTCGAGTGTTTGCCCCTGTCGCAAGGTGATACGGAACACATCATCAATGTCCGCACCCCCGAGAGTGCCTGTGACTGGTGAATCAGGGAGCACCACACCCGGTATGTTGTCATCGGGATCCGATCCGCACCCGCTGTCACAGGTGCTGAAGCACGTGGTATCACAGGTGGTTCCGCACGTTGTCCCGCACGTTGTTCCACACGTGGTGTCACATGTGGTGTCGCACGTGGTGTCGCAAGTGGTGTCGCAGGTGGTTCCACACGTGGTGTCACATGTGGTGTCGCACGTGGAGTTACACGTCGCGTCATCACATGTCCAGTAGCACGTGTAATTGGAGCCGCATGTCACCAGACAAGTTGTGTCGCATGTCGTGTTGCACGTTGCGCCAGAGCATGTCCAGTAGCACGTGGGGCCACTACCGCAGGTGTACGTACAGGTCGCCATACATGTCGTATTGCAGGTCACATTGCAGGTGTAGTCCATGGTCACTATCGCAGGGACGCCCCCCAGGGGTTCCTCTTCGACAGGGGCAGCCTCGGGCTCTTTCTGCGACCGCTTGGAGGTATCGTCTATTCCATCGCCCTCGAGTCGGGCGGTGGTGTCCGCCAGTGACTCAGCGAACAGCGGTGACGCTTGCACGTCTTGCACGGAGGGCAGATCCTCTCCCCATGCATCCGCGGAAGGACCTTGTAAGAACGCGCCGCCGAACACCAACAGGAGTACCGCAATCAAGAGTTTGCAGGTCAGAGAACTCACGCGCGCGGCCACAGGTGATCGGCTTCGCCAGTACATGCTGACTCCCCCTCAAATGATCTTCCGCCTATTCCTCCCCGAATCAACGATACACAAATAGAGCATTTGGCACAAAGATACCCGTGCGCCAGCCCTTGAAACCACCGGTGTCACGCACAACCGACAAGAACAACTAGAAGCCGGGCGTCGTGTCGTCGGCGAGGAAGCGCATCAGGTCGAACTCAATGCGACTCACCGTCATCTGCCGATCATCGGGAACCCTGCTCACGTTGCCAAGAGACGAGTCCATGAAGAGTCCCGAATCAGCGAACGCTGCCACGCCCCCATCTCCGCTGCGCACATAGGAGCACACCGGCTCGCCGGAGACTGTCGTGATGAGCTCCTCTCCGCCAACAACGGTCGCGCCGGAGGGCGTGAGTGCCAACTCCTGTGCATCGCTCAATCGATAGACCCGCACCCCGCCGGAAGCGAGCGGTTCGATGCTCATTCCGAACGAGTCCAGGAAGGCGTTCGCCGAGTCTGCTGTTTCGGAGTCACCCATCACAAGGAGGCGGCCTCCCTCGGCAACGAACTGCCCGACGAGCTCGATCTCACGAGAGTCCGGAGCTGACGCAGGATTCGCGACCACGAGTACATCCGCACCCCGCAGTGCCTCATCAAGCGTGTCCCGAATGGATGGAACATAGGCGAGACGCTGGTTCCACACGATGAAGGTCTGGAGGCTTCCTGTGGCCGGTGCCATGAACCCCTCTATCGAGTCCGGGAGCGTGAACTCGGAGTACTCACGCTCGAAGCAGACCGAGACGAACTCGCTGCGTACCGAAGGTAGCGCGTAGGCAACCCTGTTCATCAGTCCGTAGCCGCGGATGGCGACCGGCACCGCGACCAGTCCCGCCAGGAGGATGATCGTGACCCATCGGTCGAACGAGAGCCTGCGGCCAATGCGCCATGCGAGCATCGACAGCAAGAGTGCCAGGCCGATCACGACCCAGCGCGAATTGGGCACCGCATTCTCTCTGTTCAGCCAATCCATGTACGAGAGTGCCAGTTCGGGCTTGCCGGGCATGAACATCCAGAAGTTCGAGAACACCGTGGAGTCAGCGAAGGCGGCGACCCGGCCACGCCCGTAGCGAGAAGCTGCCCCCTGCAACATGGGCCCGAACTCCATATCCGGGGCGTTGGGCACTGCTGGGAAGAAGTTGTCCTGTGAGTAGTCCGCCGCCATGGCCTTCAGGCCATATCCGGTGATCACCGCTTCGGAGTTCACTGCGACGTCCATCGAGGACGATGTCGCGACCAGGAACAGCGGCAGGTGTTGCACAATCGGATGCGGGAGCATCGCGGGCGGTTCGTACATCGAGAGCTCGCCCTTTGTCAGCTCATACGTCGCGTCATGATTGAACCTCAGACCG
>JAQIBK010000044.1 GCA_027859125.1 Actinomycetota bacterium
GGTCGTGATCCGCGCGCGACCTGCACGACGCGAGCACTTTCTCAGACGTTCGTGCTATCGCGGCATGTTCGCTTCCGACCATCGATCCGAGGCATCGCACAGGTGCGTCAGGTTCGTTCGTCGCGGCCGAAGAGAACGAGACCCACCACAGAATGCACGAGAACGAAACCAGGGAGGGTCTGCAGAGCCGTTGTGACCATCCGAATTGGCAGGGGCAAAGTCGAAGGCACGATCGAGAACACGGTAGCGAGGATTGTACCTACGAGCAACCACCCGAAGAAGAGAGAGAAGTACACGGTGATCGCAGTGCTGTCGATTCGACGGAGATAGATCAGCTCCCGCTCATCAAGGGCCATCCTCCGAAACAGCAAGCGTCGATTCGGAAGCGGGCGAGACAAAAGAAACGGCACACCGGCGACAAAGAATGAAGACAGGCTCGATCTGGGCACGAATGGCCGCGAAAAGAGGAAGACCGAGATCGTTGCGAAGATCACCATTGCGGCAAACCTAATTCTCATCATCTGCCTCCATCCAAAAGACCTGCTCGACCGGAACACCAAAGTGATGGGCAATCTGGAGCGCCAGCAGTATTGACGGGTAGTAGCGCCCATTCTCCAAGGAGTTGATTGTCTGACGTGACACTGACAGATCCTTCGCGAGTTGAGTCTGTGATACATCGCCGTGGCTGTATCTGAGCTCTCGTAATCGATTTCGTAGAACCACTACGACCAACTGTAAAGCATGCTTGTCGATCTGTCAAGTATACTTGTCACCTATTGTGAATGAGGCGCAACCGCTGTCACGGTTCCTGACTCGCGTATCGTTTCGATCAGCATAACGGACGTCTTCAGCTGAGCCGGGCGAAGGGACCGTGGTGCCCGTAAGGGCCAGACGGTTACGTGAAGTGGGGAGACTTCCCTGCACCGTGACGTTGAAGGCCGGCTTCTGCTGGAAGACGATGTTGCGCCGACGCGTCGAAGTGATGTGAGAAATCCGGAGGAAACCTGCCACCTTCTCCGGTGCAAACCTGCCTCCCATTCCGGGGGAAAGCTGCCGGGCATTCCGGCGTAAACCTGCCACCTTCGGCCTAACGACCGGAGGGCAAAGAGGGTTAGTCCTGGGAGTCCGCCGACTCGGTGCTCCTCGCACAAGCGTACGGATCTCGCCATCCTCGTGATGGGGAGGAACCTGATGCCACGAGCGAGGATTCGCATGAACAAAGTACGAGAGATTATCCGGCTGCACGAAAGCGCCGGGCTTTCCATCCGCCAGATATCGAAGGCGTTGAGTGTCTCGCGACCGGTCGTCGACCAGTATCTCAGGCTGGCGCGGTCGGCCGATTTGAAATGGGCCGAGATCGAGCCGATGGACGACGAGCAGCTGCTGGAGCGATTGGAGGCGCTCACCGCGCGTCCGGAGGCCCCCCGATGCATCGAGCTTCAGAAGCGACTGCCACGGATCGTCATGGAACTCGGGCGCCCGCACGTGACCCGGCAGCTGCTGTGGGAGGAGTACCGTAGCGAGTGTCGCGACGGTTACGGCCACACGCAGTTCTGCCACCACCTTCAGATGTACATAGGCGGGAGCGAACTGTCGATGCATATCGAGCACGAGCCGGGTCGGAAGGTGTTCGTCGACTTCGCCGGGGACCGTCCGGTGCTCACCGACTCCAAGACTGGAAGCGAACGGGCGGTGGAGCTCTTTGTGGCGGTCTACCCGGCGAGCGGACTCATCTACGCCGAAGCGACCGAGAACCAGAGGATCGCCTCCCTTGTGAGCGCGACGGTTCATACTTTCGAGTACGCCGGTGGGGCGCCTGCGATCGTGGTGCCGGACAACCTGAAGGCCGGGGTGACGAAGGCCAACCGCTACGAGCCGCACATCAATCCGACCTACGAGGACTTTGCGCGCTACTACGGTTGCGCGGTGGTCCCGGCGCGACCGCGAAAGCCTCGTGACAAGGCGCTGGTGGAGGCGGCGGTGAACCTGGTCTACACGCGCGTGCTCGCGCGCCTGCGCGACCGCAGGTTCGCCACGCTCGAGGAGTTCAACGCAGCGATCGGTGAGTTGATCGACGAGCTCAACGACCGGCCGATGCAGAAGATCGGCGTCTCGCGCAGAGCACGATTCGACGAACTTGAGGCCGAGCAGCTGTGTGAGCTGCCCGAACGACCCTACGTGCTGCGGCATTTCCTCGACGACGTGAAAATCGCCTTCAACTACCATCTCTACTTCCCGGTGGACAAGCATTACTACAGCGTGCCGTATGAGTACCGCACGAAGCGGGTACGCGTGGCGTGGACCGAGACCGAGGTAGAGATCATCTGGAACAATCGGCGTATCGCCTGCCATCCCAGAGAGCGGGTGGCTCACCGCTACACCAGCAAGGCCGACCATATGCCCTCGACCCACCGGTTCGTCGCCGAGTGGAGCCCCGAGCGCTTCGAGAGCCGGGCGGCGAAGGTCGGTCCGGCGACCCAGACGTTGATCCACGCCGTCTTGAGTGCCCGCAAGGTTCCCGAACAGGCGTTTCGAAGCTGCATGGGACTCCTGGAACTGGCCAGGAGCGTGGGCAACCACCGGATGGAGGCAGCCGCCCTGCGGGCGAACCGGTTTGGCATCTGCTCCTACACCGCCGTAAAGCGGATCCTCGACAAAGGGCTCGAGGCCCAGCCCCTCGACGCCCCGCCGCCGGTATCAGTGAGTGAGCATCTCAACCTCCGCGGCCCCGAGTACTATTCGAGCGAGCCGGCCAGGAGCGCCTCATGAACGACACCCAGACTATTGAGATCCTCAAGGGCCTGCGGCTGTACGCGATGGCAAGCGTCTACGAAGCCTCGCTGCGTATCGCCCCGGGCGCCGCTCCGTCCACCGACTCGCTGCTCGCCGAGATGGCGGAGGCCGAGCAGAGCGCACGCCGCGTTCGTGCCACAGAACGGCTTCTCAAGCGCGCGGCACTTCGCATACCCGCATCGCTTGACGAGCTCACCTTCAGTCCCGAGCGCAATCTCGACCGGGATCTCGTCTCGCGGCTGTCCTCCATGCGCTGGGTCGCAGAGGGAGCGTCGGTGCTGGTCACCGGACCGACCGGCGCGGGCAAGAGCTT
The DNA here is from genome assembly GCA_027859125.1 of Actinomycetota bacterium. Lineage (GTDB taxonomy): Bacteria > Actinomycetota > Coriobacteriia > Anaerosomatales > UBA3086 > UBA3086. The sequence goes on from JAQIBK010000044.1 coordinate 3,107, forward strand.
CCTCGCCTGCGCCTTCGCCACCGAAGCGTGTCTGCGAGGCATCACCACACGATATCTCCGCGCGACCAGACTCTTCGCGATGCTCCGCGCGGCTCGAGGCGACGGCACCTATTTCGAAGAGATTGCCCGACTCGCCAAGACCTCGCTTCTGGTCATCGACGATTTCGGACTCACTCCGCTTGAGGCCGACGACCGAATCGCACTCCTCGAGATTCTCGACGACCGCTACCGGCGTCTCGGCACGATCGTCTCCGCTCAGCTACCGGTATCCAAGTGGCATGCAGCAATCGGGGAGCCCACCATCGCCGACGCGGTGATGGACCGGCTCGCCCACACCCCCTACATCTTCGATCTAAAAGGAGGTAGCCGACGAAAAGCGACTCAGCTTAGTTGACCGCAAACCTGCCGGTCACCTATGCTTGCATGTGCGAGGAGCGCGCCCCCTTTCGAGTGGCAGGTTTCGTCCGGAATGGGTGGCAGGTTTCGCCGGAATACTCACTTGGTGGTTGAGGCTGGCGCCAACATCGTAGAACCACCGAAACACTATCCACAACACGGAGA
>JAQIBK010000102.1 GCA_027859125.1 Actinomycetota bacterium
ACGTACTCGTCCGGGTACTGCAAGACGTTGCCCGCGGTGCCCTTCGACTTGTGGAAGGAGTTCCATCGCTTCTGTCGGTCGTCCACGTCGCCTCCGTCTGTAGTAGGTCGCTCGTGCGATGTCATAGTCCGTCCGCCACGCGGCATCGAAGACTGCACTTCGGGGCAATGGCACCAGCATGAGCAAGCGCCATGCGTAGTCTCGTATTCTATTACACTATTGGCGACCAATGCCTTGACCCATCGCGGCCGCATCGACTGACCACTCGCCGCATCTGCCACAACGTGCGCCCCAGGTCCCGAATGACTCGGCTAGAATGACTTGAACGTACCCAATGGGGCATCGAGAAGGAGGCGCGAACATGACGGTACGACGCGTGCGACCTCACCACGTGTTCGGACTCGTCGAGACGGAATCGTGCGCTGAGCGCGTAGTCAAAGTGGTCTTGCCCGGCATGGCCCCGACGCCGCTGCTTCTCGAGACTGCAATCATCGTAGCGATGGCCACTGCCGTGAACCCGGCTGGCTTCCTGGAGATTGGCACCTACGTGGGGGTTCAGACCCTGAACGTGGCGCTCAATCTCAGTGATTCCGCAGTCGTATACACTCTCGACTTGGATGACGAAAGCTTCCGGGAGATCGAGTCTGGCCAGCACCCTGTCGATCGGGACATATCGCTGCGTCACCTGGGTTGCGGGAAGCTCGCGTTCGAGGGAAGCGATTGTGAGAGCCGGATCATGCGCCTTCACGGCGATTCGAAGTCATATGACTTTTCGTCCCTTGTGGGCAAGATCGACATGGTCTACATCGACGGGGGTCACGATTCGACCACAGTCAGAGCTGACACCGATTCGGCACGACGTCTGTTGGCCGGTCGCACGCCTAGTTGCATCGTTTGGCACGACTACGGCAACAGAGTCTATCCGGAACTCACTCGCTTTCTCGATGGTCTGTCTGAGGAGTTCACTATCTACCACGTTGAGGAAACCAAGCTGTGTTTCCATGTCAGCGACCCAACGATTGACCAGAAGCTGGCGAACGCGATGAGGTCCTACTGCAGCGCCGAGCGTAGGCACGGGGCGGCTGGCAATCCGGACGGTTCGGAATGAGTAGAATCGTCTTCGTCGGCGCGTACGGTCTTCACAGTCAGGGCGACGACGCCGCGCTCCTCAACATGTGGGATGCGCTACGGGCGCGCCTGAAGCATGTGGAAGGCTATGTGATTACGCGTCATGCTGTCGAGCGTCCGTATGAGAAGTACGGCCTGCATTCCGTCCAGAACATCGAGTATGACTCGAAGAGCGAGAGCGTCGGACGTTGGTTCCGGGGTCTCAACTATGCGGACGACCATTCGATTCTGGACGCCCTGACTGAGATCGTGGCATCGAGTGATCTCATGGTTATCGGCGCAGGCAATGCATACGTCGACACAGTCATCGATATGTTCCGAGGACCGTTGCCGTACTACACTCTCATGGCAATGCTCGCGCGCATGACCGGTGTTCCGTACATGTTGTACGGCGTCACCGTGGGTCCTCTCAACACAGAGTACGGACGGCGGCTCACCTATCTCTCCGCTGATCTTGCTGCTGCGGTCACCGTGCGCGATTCCCTCAGCGCTGAATGGTTTCGCGAGCTCGGCTACAAGGGTGAAATCACGAAAGTCCCCGACCCCGTGTTGGGTCTGTCGCCCGTCCAATCAGGAGCCGTGCGGTACGCGCGTTCACGTGAGGGCGGCTTGCGGATAGGGGTTTCAGTTCGCGACATACGCGGGAGCGTTGGGTCGGAGAGGAATGAAGAACTCCAAGCCGAACTCGCGGCTGTTGTTCGAAGCGCGGTGGAGCGGCTCGGTGCGACGGTCCTGTTCTTCCCGCAATGCACTTACCCGCACGGCAACGCGTGGGAAGATGACAGAGTGGTTGCGAGAGCGATCGCCGACCGGCTCGGGGACCTCGCAGGGATCGAACTCATCGAGGACGACCTCTCAGTTGGCGAATGCCTGGAGCTTTACGGCGACCTGGATGCTGCGGTTTGTATGCGGCTCCACGCGAACGTATACGCCGCGATACAAGGTGTGCCGTCAATCGCAATAGACAACAACACCAAGGTCGCCGCGTTCATGGAATGGCTCTGCGCCGGCGAACGCGTAGTTGGTGTCGACCGGCTCGAGCCTGGCGACGTGCTTGACGGATTGCAGGCGGTTTTGGAGGATCGAGAGACGATTTCGCAAGATGTGCGCAAGCGCGTGGAGCACGGTCGGCAAGAAGTGCAGCGGTACGCGGACATCGCTTCGACTCTAGTTTCGAGGACTGAAGCGTAGGGTTCGTTGCATGAGCATCTGGAGCCTCAGGCGCTAAGCGGGCTCGAGCACAGACTGCTTTCTTGAGTGAATAGAGGAAGGGCGGCGCAATCTTGTCTGCATGCAAGCGTCTCGATCGGAAGGTAGCACTGGTCACCGGATCGTCGCGTGGACTGGGAAGCCACATCGCCGAAGGGTTCGCTCGGGAGGGCGCCATAGTCCATGTCACGTATTGCTCGCACCGATCACAAGGCGAGGAAGTCGTGGAGCGCA
>JAQIBK010000101.1 GCA_027859125.1 Actinomycetota bacterium
GTGGCTCATCGACCACATGGGCAACGGGCTCATCGCGTCAGGCGTCAAGAAGCCGCTCTGGGGCATGCGCATCGGCGTTCACTACGGCTGTCACTTGCTCAGACCTCAACCCGCTGTGCGCTGGGACGATCCGCTGCATCCGACCAAGGTAGAGAGCCTCATCACCGCGCTCGGCGCGCGGGTGATCGACTACACGACCAAGATGCAGTGCTGCGGCGGGGCCTTGGATCGCGTTGGTGAGCGTGACAGCTCACTTGCTTTCGCTCGTCGCAAACTGGTCGACCTCCAGCAGAACGAGGTGGATGCCCTCGTCGTCGTCTGCCCCAGCTGTTTCCAGCAGTTCGACTTGAACCAGGCCGCCCTGCAGCGTGCCAAGGAAGACATTCACGTACCCGTCCTGTACCTCTCCGAGCTCATTGCGTTGACTTACGGCCACGAGCCCGAGGAGATCGGCCTGGACATGCACCGCGTGAGTGTAGAGCCGTTCCTGGAGCGTTGGGGTTCTCGCACTGCCGACAAGGACGATCTCGCCGAGCATTTCGACGTGTCGCTTCTGGGCAAGTGCTACTCCTGCCAGGCGTGCAAGGACGACTGTCCTGTGTGCAAGGTGGACATCTCGTTCAAGCCCACGGAGATCATCGGGGACCTCGTTCGAGGTGATATTGAGAAGGTGCTTCAAGGCGATCAACTCTGGAAGTGCCTGGAGTGCTACACATGCCAGGAGCTCTGCCACTCCGATATCGGTATGGCCGACACGTTCCGCAAGCTCAAGGAGCTTGCCATTGAGGCAGGCAGCGGTCCCGAGTCCGTCACGGGAGCCTACGCGTCGTTCCTGGAGGACGGCGTCCTGGGCAAGCCTCGTGCCTCTGCGCGCAAGAAGCTCGGTCTCGCGCCGCTGCCCGCAACAGGCGGAGACGCTGTCGCCAAGTTGATGAAAACGGATGCCGATGTCGGCACTGACGATCAGGGAGATGAGTAGCCAATGACCTTCGAACCGCTTCTGGAGCGGATGCCTGTCGACCGCCTGCCGTCACTGCGTGACGAATCGGGAACCGGCGATAGGCCCCGCTACGCCGAAGAGGCCTCGTTCAAGATCCATGGCGGCTGTGGCCTCATGGGCATATGCGACGAGTCCGGCACTCTCATGGGCGGCGAGGACGCCATCCGTGCGATGGCTGTCCAACGCGACCGCGGAAACGGCCTGGGCGGCGGCTTCGCCGGCTACGGCATCTACCCGGAGTTCCCGGATCACTACGCCTTCCACATGATGTTCCACGATCTGCGCGCCAAGGAGGAAGCTGAAGCTGTATTCGCCCAGTTCTTCGTGGTGGATCTGGCTGAGCCGATGCCGACCCGACAGGTCAAGGGCATCAGTGACGCGCCGCTTCTGTGGCGCTACTTCTTGGCTCCCGATCCCCACAAGCTCGAGTCGAGCGACATGAGCGCCGAGGACTTCGTCGTTCACACGGTCATGCTCATCAACTCCAGCGTGGACGGTGCATTCGTGGCCTCGTCGGGCAAGAACATGGGCGCCTTCAAGGGCGTCGGTTTCCCCGAGGAGATCGGTCACTACTACCTGCTCGAGGAGTACGAGGCTCACACGTGGGTCGGCCACAACAGGTTCCCCACGAACACCCCCGGCTGGTGGGGCGGCGCGCATCCTTTCACGCTGCTCGACTGGTCCATCGTGCACAACGGTGAGATCTCCAGCTACGGCATCAACAGCCGCTACCTGGAACAGTTCGGATACAAGTGCTCGTTGGGCACCGACACCGAGGTCGCCGCGTACCTGTTCGACCTGCTGCTCCGTCGTCACAAGTTGCCCCTCGAGCTGGCCTGCAAGGCGCTCGCGAGTCCGCTGTGGAGCGAGATCGACCGGATGCCCGAGGAAGAGGCCGCCGTCATGCGCTCGCTGCGCGCGGTCTACGGACCAGGCATGCTCAACGGCCCCTTCGCCATCGTGCTCGGCTTCAACGGCGGCATGGTCGCACTGAACGACCGCATCAAGCTCCGGCCTCTGGTCGCCGCACGGCAGGGCACCAAGCTCATGGTCGCCTCCGAGGAGAGCGCACTTCGCGAGGTCCTCGACGCGCCCGATAAGGTCTGGATGCCCAAGGCGGGCGAGCCGGTCATCGCGCGCGTCAAGGGCATGGAGTGGCCGATTCACGGAGATCTGCACCTGTCCGCATCCGAGGTCTCGTGCGCCGTCACCGGCGCCGGGGACTCCTGCGATACCGCCGAGGTGAACAACTGATGCCCCACACCCTCATCCAGCCCGAGTACCGGGTCGAGATCGACTACGACAAGTGTCACAAGTGCGGTCGTTGCGTGCAGCAGTGCGGCTGGGGCGTCTACTCGTTCAACGAGCGACCCATTCCCGACGACAGCAAGTGTCGCGCATGTCATCGCTGCGTGACGTACTGCCCCGCGCACTGCATCACGATCCGCAAGAACGACCTGGCTCTCAAGGAGAACCCCAACTGGCCCACCGGCCTGCGCAAGGCCATCTGGCGTCAGGCTGAGACCGGCGGAGTCATGCTGACCGGTATGGGCAACGACAAGCCCTACATGAGTTACTTCGACCACCTCGTGCTCGACGCGTGTCAGGTGACCAATCCTTCGATCGACCCGCTCCGTGAGCCCATGGAGTCGCGGACGTTCCTGGGCCGCAAGCCGGACAGCGTACAAGTGGAGACCGACGGCAAAGGCGGATACAAGCTGCAGGAAGGCTCGGGCGTCATCAACAATGTCGAGCTGGCCGCGCCGATCGTGTTCTCACCCATGAGCTACGGTTCAGTCTCGTTGAACGTGCACAAGTCGCTGGCCATGGCGGCACAGCGCCTGGGCATTCTCATGAACACAGGTGAGGGTGGTCTGCACGCGGATCTCTATCCCTATCAGGACAATGTGATCGTGCAGGTGGCCTCTGGCCGCTTCGGTGTCACGCCCGAGTACTTGAATCGTGGCGCCGCGATCGAGATCAAGGTCGGCCAGGGCGCGAAGCCCGGTATCGGCGGCCACCTCCCCGGTGAGAAGATCAACAAGGAGGTCAGCCAGACGCGCATGATCCCACAGGGTTCCGACGCGATCTCGCCGGCTCCGCACCACGACATCTACTCGATCGAGGACCTGCGCCAGCTCATCTACTCGCTCAAAGAGGCTAGCGGTTACAAGCCGGTCGGCGTCAAGATCGCCACGGTGCATAACGTGGCTGCTATCGCGAGCGGTGTCGTTCGTGCTGGTGCCGACTACGTGTACCTGGATGGATTCAAGGGCGGCACGGGTGCCGCCCCACAGATCATCCGTGATCACGTGGGCATCCCTATCGAGATCGCCATCGCCGCTGTCGACCAGCGACTGCGCGACGAGGGTATCCGTAACCAGGCATCTATCATCGCTGCCGGCTCGAGTCGCTCATCGGCGGATATGGCGACGGCGATTGCGCTGGG
>JAQIBK010000234.1 GCA_027859125.1 Actinomycetota bacterium
GTGCCTATCGCGTGGTTAGAAACTGCAGCAGTTCCTCCTACAACGATGACTTGTTTCACCCCCAGTCTGTCGAGTTCGGCAAGGACGAGTTCTGGCACATCGTACGCGGGAGAGAGCAGAATCGGTGCATCATAGGCACCGGCCAGAGCGGATGCCGACAAGGCATCGGGAAAGTTTGTACCGCTGACGAGGACGGCCACATCTGCTGATTTACGCATTCGTGAGATTTCGACTGCAGTCTCGTACCGGGATGAGCCTGAGAGACGCTCACAACGATTGACCAGAGATTCGGCCAGGGGGAACAGATCCGTGTTCATCTCGCTCAAGGACTCACCGTCATTCAGTTCGATGTATGGCGAGTACTCAACGGGGATGCCCCAGTAGCCGAGCTGCATGTCTCGGTACGCATCCGCTGGATCGATGTAGGTGAGATGGTAGCGACCAGCCGGGATTCCGACGATTTCGTATTCTCCGTCAGCGTTGGTCATAGCGGTCCAGACAGCGAGACTTGTTTCCGGCTCAGGGTCGTCTCTGCAGACAGCTCTGACAACAATGCCGGCGAGCGGCAGTCCGTTGGCGGTACTCACAACCTTGCCGGATACCGTCGCCGTATCGAGGGTGAGCACATTGGCGGTCGCAGTATTCGAGAAGCTTGCTCCGTCGTAGGCGCGATATGAGAACGTGTCTGATCCAAACCAACCAGGGTTGGGCGTATATGTGAAGCCGCCATCCTCACTCAGTGCAACAACGCCGTGAAGAGGCGCATCCGCAAGCACGGCCGAGAGGCTGCTCAGAGTCCCGATGTCATTTTCGAGCACACCCGGTCCCGCCACAGTCAGTGGGATGTTCTTACCAACGATGTAGTTCAATCCCAGTGAGACGGCGTACACGGTGCCCTTTCCGGTTGCATCCTGAATGGGGTCCTCGGGGGCGCCGATGAAGCAGTTGTCACCATCGATTGCGACGCTGACACCGACCTGGTCTTCGGTCTCGGCGCCCTGCGGCGATAGGCTTGCCATTTCAACCCAGTCTCCATGGACGTATCTGAAGACGTATGACGTAGGGATTTCCTCCGACGAGCCAACAAGAAGAGTGTCACCAGATAGCGATACAGACTGTCCGAACCAGTCCCTCTTGGACTGATCTGGCGAGAACAGTTGGGCTGTCTGATCCCACCCCGCGGCTCCTTCGCTGAAAATGTACACGCAGCCAAAGTATTCCTCAAAACCACCCCAGCTTGATGCGCTGATCGCTGCACATGTGCCGTCGAGTGAGACTGAGCCGCCGAAACCAGTGATTTTTGGGTCGTTCGGCAGTGGCAGGGTATCGTCGTGATGCCAAGTGGTCCCAGACCGCTCGTAGACATACACTCCTGTCTGGGGCTCGCTGACAAGAGCAACATCGCCGTCGAGGGCAACACCCGAGCCGAAGTCTTTGGATAGTGTCGGGTTCGGTGAGAGGAGGAAGGCCTCTTCCACCCAGTCGGATCCTTCTTTGCGGAAGATATGCGCCGACCCTGCCCCGTCGGGCAGGTCGCTATCACTCGAATTGGATGCTCCGATCAAGACCGTGTCACCGGACAAGGCAAGAGATGCTCCGAAGCCGGAATAGCTCGAGTGATACGCCGGGTACTCGAGTTCGTCTTGTTTAACCCAGCCGGAGTCTGTGCGCTCGAACACGTGTACCCGGCCATCATTCCTGCTTCCGGCTGCCGGTTCACCGACTACCGCAATGTCTCCCTCGATACACACGGATCTGCCAAAGGAAGGGTGGCTCAAGCTGCTTGGGCGCAGCTTGGCATCCAGAACCCAGTGACCGCCGCTTCTGACGAAGACATATGCGGCACCTTGATTTCCGGGCGCGCCGACGATCGCGCGATCCCACTCGACGTCAACAGCTTTACCGAACTCATCCTTGAGGTTTCCGTCGTAGGCGGTGAGCGCCTGAAATGATTCTTGTACGGCAGGATCATCCCATGCTGTTGGCGGAGGAGAGGCTGTGGCAGGTGTTGCGAGTGCCCCCCAAGCGAGTGCAACAGATACGCAAGCCAGTATCCAGTGAAGACGTGGTTCGAGTTCCTTGTGCACGGAGCGCCCCCTCGCCGATTTCCGATACAAAGGCAAAATACATAAATGGGATACACATCGAGTTTGCATTGAATGGGAATGCGACCAACCGGTCACGTGGCTCTTCCCAGTGTCGCTAGACGGAACGGAGGCGCTCGTCGGCATAGCCGCCTTTGTGGAGGGTGACTGACCGCGTGCAGCTAGGGCAGGCTGGTGTGGCAGTTGAGGCACAGATCGTCGCCCGTTTCGACGAGCATATTCCCGTTCTGCGCCTCGTGCGGGAAGCTCTGGAACAGAGGATTGTCCGTGCCCGTGTCGCCATCGGTCTTTCCGTCACCGAACCGATAGACGTGGGCGGGCTCGACCGCTCCGACCTCGCCCACTGACCGGCTGTCCTCATGGCACTGCTGGCAGATGGGGGCGTGGCCGGCCTGGTCAGCTGTTCTCGGCGAGGGCATGACGTGGCCTCGGTTGTGCCACTCCGCACCGGGCAGACTGCCGAGACGACCAAGCGTGCCGATCGTAGTCTCGGAAGATTCATCGCTAGCGACGATGGCGACGTTGTCGTAAGTGAAGGGAGAGGCGTGCGTCGCCGAGGTGTCGACCGAGTGGTTCATCACGGAAGGCAGTCCAGACTCGCGACCCTCGTGACAACCCGCGCACCAGTCTGAGCCGTACTCCTGGACGGAGCGGTCCGAGCCGACGGTGTTGCGGCGCAGCAGCTTTGAAGAACTCCACTCCGTGAGCCAGTTCTCATCGGTCTCATGCCAGCGCACACGCTCTCCGCTGAACGGGTCGACAACATTCGCTCCGTGCGGACTGTGGCAGTCGCCGCAGCTCAGAGTGTTGTCGATGCCGCTGAACGTGGCTTCACGGCTACTGCCGGTCAGGGCACTCCCGCCCGGAATCGTGCCAGTCATGTCTACGCGGTGAGTGCCTCCTACCGTGAGACCGCGAGCGGCGATCGCGCCGTAGACGCCGTTGCCACCGCTTCCGTCGTGGCATACCGTGCAGTTCTCGGTCATGGTCTGTTTCGGCAGCAGCATCACCCCGCCCGCCGGCGCGTTGTGCACGCTGTGGCAGATGGCGCACTTACTGGTCGTCGTAGTGTATCCCCCGTGCGGACCTGATCGTGTGGAGAAAGGGAAATCCTCGCTGTGGCACGTTATGCACTCGAGCGGATCGCCCTCCCACGTGGCGTCGTCCTCGAAGAAGGCGTATGCGCCCTCCGCGCTGCAGGCGAAGATGAGCAGCGCTGTTGCGAGAAGAGCAACATGTCTGCGAGCGAGCCGGCGTATGCGGGTCGGTGGTTGCTGAATCAGGCTAGCGGCGGAGGACATGCAGCAGTCCTTTCC
>JAQIBK010000318.1 GCA_027859125.1 Actinomycetota bacterium
CGGACAACGAGAACGCGGCACTCGACAGCGCTTTTGAAGACGACGGCACGGCAGCGGTGATCCTTCGCTGCAACAGCCCGGGCGAGGATCCGCAGCGTCCTGCCGCTCAGTGCACCGAACGTGTTGAAGACGAAAGCCGGCTTACCGTCTTGCCGGGGGAGTGCATCGATGAAGGTCTCGAAACCGTGAGGGACACCCCAGAAGTCCGTGGGGGTGGCGAACCCCACTATGTCCACGTTGTCCAAATCGACATCACGCGGGTTGGTCACGTCTATGAGCTCGAACGGCACCGACATTCGGCGCGCTGCGTAATGACAAGCCAGAGCAGTGTTACCGGTTCCCGAGTAGTACAGAATGGCACCTCGCACGCGATCGACCTCCCTCGTAGATGATGCCTTGACAAACATATTACTGCACGGGAATATAGTTGTGCAAGAGTATCCCCGGCCGAGGAGGACGAACATGAGCCCCGAGCACACGCTCACCAACTCTGAAGTCGCTCTTCTCGGTCTGCTGAGCGAGAAGGCGAAGCACGCCTACCAGATCGGGCGGGATGTTGAGCACCGTGACATGCGCTCGTGGACCGATCTGTCGCAATCGACGATCTACCGCCAACTCACGTCACTGCACAAAGCGGGCTTGGTCGACTCCGCGCAAGACGTGGTCGATGGCCGAGCGCGGAAAGTCTACTCACTCACAGACGCGGGTCTTGACGCGCTCCGCGATCGTCTCCTCGGCTTGCTTGCTGAGCCGGAGTCGCCCACATGGGGCATCGACCTAGCGACCTACAACGCGAACCTCGTCCCCGCAAAGGACGCCGTTGACGCACTCGAACGGTATCGAGGCAAGCTGCAAGAGGGAATCGCGTGCTGGGAAGCGACCGAGAAGTACATGAGCTCGTGCACGTGTCCGAAACACAGACTCGCTGTCGTGCGCCGTCCCAGATACTTGCTAAAGGCCGAGATCCGCTGGGTCGACGACTTCGTTGCCGAACTCAAGGAGGCCCATGATGCATGAACACATCCACGTGGAGGCTCGGAGATGCTTCAAGATTCATACACTGGCCAAGCCCTCGCCGACCACCATGAAGGTGACGAACAGGGCCGTTGGGACAATGAGGGCTACTGCGACGATGTTGAGCACCGAACGCTCCCTCCAGCGCCAGACTGACAGAACGTTGAATCCCGCCGCCACATCGGCCAACGCGAGCCATATCACAGGCATCACCCAGGTGTCCGTGACTGGGTACGTCTCGCGAAATGTCATGCTGATCATCGGCAGAACGACCCCTGCGGCCAGGCCCAGGACGGATAGCCCGATGGCCCACCATCCAAGCGGAGTCTCTGGAGTCCGGTGCCGGGTGGCCTGAGCGCCCGTGCTCTTGAGTAGGCTGCTATCTGAAGACGACATGACAGAACCCCCTCCGATCAGGAACCGACTGCTCCCTATATCAGTATGTTCCCGCAGTCGCACCTCAGACACCGCTCAACCACCACCCTTCGGCCAGCATCCTCGGACGTCTGGGCACACAGGCACCGAGCTACTCCTGGGGCCGTCCATACCTGAGCTCGACGATCCCGTCGGGCCATTCTCGCGCGTGCACCAGCACGAGCTTCTGCGGAGGGTGGCCTCCCTGCCAGAGAGAGATGCCGTTGCCGAGCAGAATCGGCTGAATCGCGATGAGATAGTCATCGACCAGCCCCGCCGATGAGAGCGCCGTGGCGAGTTGACCTCCCCCGAATAGCCATATCGTTCCGCCGGGCTCCCGTTTGAGCCGCGCGACGAACGACGCGGGATCCTCGTGGATGAGATCGATACCCGCATGCGGTTCGAGATCCGTGCGAGAGGTGAAGACGTAGACGTTCTTGCCCTCGAACAGATCCATGCCGCCCGGGAGTGAGAGGGATGACTCGTACGTTGCGCGGCCCATCACGAACGCGTCGATCGTCTTCATGAGGTCGAGATACTCTTTCGGGACATTCGCCGGGGGAGGAAGAATCCAGTCGATACCCCCATCGACATCGGCGATGAACCCGTCGAGTGAGGTCGTCAGATTGAGTAGCACCTGTCTCATTCTGCGCCTCCAAGAATAGGTGATCCTATGGATCCAGCGCGTTCAGGTTGTGGCGGCGGGCTGTGCGGTGACCGACCGCTTCCTTCCCTACTACCCTTCAGATCCCCCGCCCGAAACCTTGGGTAGGTGCTTGACGGAGGGCGAGCATTCAGCTGCTTAGGATAGCCGGCATCCATATGGCCGCGTAGACACCGATACCTATTGCCCCCATTACTATGCCGAAGACTGCCCTACCCATACCGTGGATCTCACGCCGACGAATGTCACGGATGGCGAGAACTCCCGTTATCGCCGCTGCGGGGGCGACGAACGGGATGAATACCAGAAGCCCGAGGTAGCCGGATGCGAGCGCCCAACCCGAACGTCCGATGGGAATCACCCATCGAAGCATCGCGTCATCACCGAGGTTCTTCGATGGGTCATTCGGTGGCAAGGGGAGCGGAGTCGGTGAGATCGAGAGCCATGCGATCGAGCCCGCCGTCTCCCATGAATCCATCCCGGCAGTCCAGACAAGATCAGACGGATTGAGGTCGCCGACTTTCATCGCAGCAGTCATTTGGCTGAGAGCCAACGGGCCTATCTTGTCTTCGCCCCTGAGGAAATACCACAAATTGAGCCCCCTAGCTTCCGGTCAGATGTCGCACCCAAAGTTAACAGGTTTGCGCGGTGGTTTGCCGCATTCTTCCAAGTTACTCTCGCCAGTGCTCCGGTTCGTCAAGCGCGTCAGCGCAGATGACCGTTCCTCGAGTAGTCCCGATGACCCCCGCTCGCAGGGCTTGGACCATCCATGCTTCAGCGTGTTCATCGGGAATCGGGTAGGGGGCTGCGAAGCCGAGACGACCGGCAGGTTCGAACCCGTAGCGAGGGTAGTATCCCGGATGCCCGAGGACGAAGATCAGATCCACCCCGGACTCGGTCAGCATCTGCAGGCCTCGCTCGATCAGTCTGCCGCCTACTCCTCGGCTCTGAAACTCGGGCATGACGGCTAACGGAGCAAGCAGCGCGATCGAGGCTGGGTCGGGGGCATCTTCGAGCCGGGCAGAAGTGAAGAGGACGTGTCCGACGGCACGTTCACCTTCAAAGGCAAGAAGGGACAAGCGCGGCAAAGCGGTGGGATCGTGCAGCAGATCGCGCACGAGCTCAGCCTCTTTGTCGTAGCCGAACGCGGTACGTTCCACGTGCAGTACTGTCTCCAGATGCGAATCCGAAGCCTGCTCTATGTGCATTGAGTTCGCCGCCTTTCAGAATGATGACTGGACTCCGGCCGAACGCACCTGCATATATGTGAGCCGGGAACGCGATCAGAAGCCGAGAGGCCACGCCCCAGCAACCGTTGCTGTACCGGCGAGCATTGCGAGGGTGAACCAGTACTGCCACGGACCCACCTTCGAAATACCAGACTGCGCCGACAGCCGCAATTGTCGGCACACTGAGCATGCCGACGAGCAACATCGTCCAAGGCAGCTCCGCTGGCGGAACTATGCTGAGATTCACCTCGATCACGCGGCCAGCGATCGCGTTGATGATGCCGTGTGCCTGCCGAGCGTGGTCGCGCTTCAGCTGATACGCGGGTCAGGCGAAAGGTCTGCTAGCGCCAACGCGAACCTCGTGCCGCGCCACCGCCACCGCCACCCCAGAACATCATGACTCCGAGCAGGTAGCCGAAGTTGTACCAGCCTCCGTTGTTGCTCACCTCGTATATGGTCACGTTGTCGCGAAACAAGGAGATGAGAAAGGTGAACAGAACGATGAATCCGTGCCAGAGTCCCAGCCAGAAGCCAGCGACA
>JAQIBK010000012.1 GCA_027859125.1 Actinomycetota bacterium
CGGCGGTCACAGGCTCGCCATTGTGGAACGTGGCGCCCTCTACCAAGTTGAAAGTCCAAACCGAGGCATCCTCATTGGGCACCCACGACTCGGCCGCTGCCGGCATGATCTCTGCCGTCATCGGATCAAAGCCAACCAAGCTGTCGAAGACAACCTGGGAGACCTGCGTACCTTCGGACTCCTGAACGTTCACTGTATCAATGAACGCAGGTTCACTGATATAGAACGCCATCGTTCCACCAGCGACAGGACCTTCGTCGCCGACAGGCTCTTCGGCGACCGGCTCGTCGGCCGGCTCATCCTCGGCGCTGGAGCAACCTGCCACGCTGAACACCGTGAAAACCAGTGCTAGCGAAAGCAGCAGCGCCATCAACTTCCGATTTCGATCAAACAAGATGTGCCTCCCTCCGTACAACGGACAATGCACTTGCCTCCACAATTAACCATCGAGAGAGCATTCGCTACATCTCAAAGGCCGGACTTCCGGTGACCCCATGGCACCGTAAAGCTCCTCTAACCACGTAAGTATCCCCTTCTATGCATGGAATGGCAAGCTTTCACACGTGCACCTGAGGACCTATGGACGGACACGCAAAAAGAGGTGTCGTATGGACGACACCTCTTCATGAAACAGGCTAATCAGGTTGTTGGATTAGACGCTCGGAGCGTATCCAACCATGAGTATCAAGAGAGTGATAGTGAATACTATCGAGAGACCGATAGTGATTCGATCGAGGTTCTTCTCGATGATTCCCGTACCCGTCGATGTTGTCGGAAGCGCAGCCCCGAGCATCGAGGATAGGCCTGTTCCCTTGCCCGAGTGCAGCAGGATGAACACGATGAGTCCAACAGATGCGATCATATGGACGATGATGGTCAGCACGATGAATGCGTTCACGTTCACTCCTTGTATATATATCTACACGTTCTCGTTGATGCGTTCTCGTTGATGCGTTCTCGTTGATGTACTCAGTCCAGCAAGCCGAGGAATCAGTATAGCAGGAGGTTCTCGCCCGTCCACTCCTTTGGCGCTTCGGGACCAAGCAACGCAAGAACCGTGGGGGCGACGTCGGCCAGTTTGCCACCCGAGCGTATTCCGACCACATTATCGGACACTACGCACAGAGGCACATCACCCGAGGTATGAGCCGTGAAAGGACTCTCGCCGTCGGATGCGAGCATTCGTTCGGCGTTACCGTGATCCGCAGTGATCAACGCGGAGCCGCCCACGCCCCTGATCGCCTTGACCACGCGTCCCACGCACTCATCCACTGTCTCGACTGCGGCAACCGCAGCGCTTAGAACGCCTGTGTGGCCGACCATGTCACAGTTCGCATAGTTGACAACATAGAAGTCAGCACGCCCCTCTGTGATCGCCGCAACCAGGGCGTCCGTCACTTCGGGTGCGCTCATCTCGGGCTGAAGATCGTATGTCGCAACCCTTGGACTGGGTACCAGCACGCGCTCCTCACCATCTTTGGGCACCTCCTGTCCCCCATTGAGAAAGAAGGTCACATGCGCGTACTTCTCTGTCTCAGCTATGTGAAGCTGACGCAGATTCGCTTGTGCGATCACGTCGGCAAGCACGCAACATGGAAGTGACTTGGCAAAAGCCACTGCCGCGTGAATCGTTGGGTCGTACTCAGTCAGACACACGAAATGCACGTGCGGAACAGCAGGACGATCGAAATGCGTGAAATCAGCGTCGACGAAGGTCCGGGTGATCTGTCGCGCGCGATCGGGTCGAAAATTGAAGAATACGACTGCGTCACCATTCGCAACACCGACAGGCACACTCTCGCCGCCGGAGATCACGATCGGCTCCACGAACTCATCGGTCAACCCCAGGGCATACGAGGCACGTGCAGCCTCCACTGGATCGGTCGCGGTCGCACCATCTCCAAGAACGATGGCTCGCCACGCGCGCTCGACCCTTTCCCATCGGTTGTCCCGGTCCATCGCATAGTACCGACCCACGACTGTGGCTATGCGGCCAACGCCACCACGATCGAGGTACTCCTGTAGGTCGGACAAGAATCCCGCGCCAGAATCAGGCGGCACGTCACGACCGTCGAGGAAACAGTGAATGCGAACATCCACGGCTCCTCGGCGTTTGGCCATCTCTATCAAGGCGTACAGGTGCTCGATGTGACTGTGCACGCCGCCGTCAGAAAGCAGTCCCATGAGGTGCACCGCTCGGCCCTTGTCGACCGCTGCATCGATCGCCTGGATGAGCACCTTGTTCTCGTAGAGCGACCCATCCTTGATAGCCTGTGTGATCCTGGTTAGCTCCTGATGGACTACGCGGCCGGCGCCGATATTGAGATGCCCGACCTCGGAGTTGCCCATCTGACCCTCAGGGAGCCCCACAGCTGTACCCGACGCGCAGAGCCTGCCTGTGGGCCACTGCGCGAACAAGCCGTCGAGAACCGGAGTGTTCGCGAGGGTGATGGCGTTTCCGGGATCAGCATCAGCGATGCCGAACCCGTCCAATATGAGAAGCGCGACAGGCTTGGCTGTCATGTCTACAGCGCCGCCTCGATGATCTCGGTGAACGAATCGGCATTGAGCGCAGCGCCGCCCACGAGCGCGCCATCTATGTCCGGCTCCCTGAGGAACATCACAGCGTTCTCCGGCTTCACCGAGCCACCGTAGAGCACACGTGCCTCCATCGCTGCCGGGGGTCCGAACATCGCGCCGATCGTCGCACGGATCGTGCGAGCGACATCATTGGCGACCTCCGGCGTCGGCGTACGGCCTGTGCCGATAGCCCAGATGGGCTCATAGGCGACGATGACCGATTCCGCCTGGTCGACTGTGAGGCCTTCGAGTCCAGCGCGCACCTGAGCCCGAACATACGACTCCGCATCCCCGGCCTCGTGCACGTTCAGGGTCTCCCCACAACACATGATGGGGACCATGCCGGCAGCAAACACGGCCTTGACCTTCTTGTTGACGTTCTGATCGGTGTCCCCGAACATCTCGCGACGCTCCGAATGACCGACGATAACGTGGTCACACCGCAGTTCGGTCAACATGCGCGTCGAGATCGCGCCTGTGAAAGCGCCGTCCTGCTCCCAGTGACAGTCCTGGGCACCGAGCCCGATATTGAGTCGGTCGAGCTCGATCACGGTCGAGACTGACTTCAGCGCCGTGAACGGGGGGCAGACCACGACATCGACTCGATCCCACATGGATGACACACTGCTCTCGAGCGCCTGCATGAGAATCGCGCCCTCACCTGAGGTCTTGTACATCTTCCAGTTGCCGGCGATCATCGGCTTTCGCGCCATGGTATCTCCCTCCAACTCGCCGCTTCAGCGGCGTTCGACTCACTGCAATGAGAATCTGTCCAAGCGATGCAGAGCGCTACTCCCTGTCGGCGAGCGCCTCAAGGCCGGGCAGTTCAGAACCCTCGACCAACTTCATGGACGCCCCGCCACCTGTCGATACGAACGTCACACGCTCTTCGAGATCGAACTTCTTGAGCGCGGCGACCGAGTCGCCGCCACCAATGACAGAGACCGCCCTGTTGTTTCGGGCGACCGCCGTGGCGACCTCTCGAGTTCCTGTCTCGAACGGAGTCATCTCGAACACACCCATTGGCCCATTCCAGAAGATCGTACGAGCCGAGGAGATCGACCCTTTGAACAGTTCCGTGGTGGTCGGCCCCACATCGAGACCCATCATGTCCGCAGGAATCTCCGCACGTCCAACGATGGTGGTCTCGGCATCCTCGACCATGCACTCGGCCACAACGAAGTCGACCGGCAGAAGCAGGTCAACGCCCTTGTCCCGAGCTTTGTCGAGCATCTTCTTGGCGGGTTCGACCCACTCAGGCTCAACGAGCGAACGACCCACTTCGACTCCCATGGCCACCAGCATCGTGAAACACATGCCGCCACCGATGATGAGCGTGTCAGCATGATCCAGAAGAGCATCGATGACCCCGAACTTGTCCGAGACCTTCGAACCGCCGAGAATCGCGACGAAGGGGTGCTCCGGATCAGCGAGCATCGAACCAAGCGTTTCTACCTCGCGGGCCAGAAGCATGCCTGCGACTGAGGGCAAGTACTCCGTCACGCCCACGGTGGACGCGTGTGCCCGGTGAACTGCACCGAAAGCATCGTTCACGTAGATGTCGGCCAAGCCGGCGAGCCTACGAGCGAACTCCGGGTCATTGGCCTTCTCGCCGGGATTAAATCGCACATTCTCGAGCATCAGAATCTCACCCTCGACCATGCGTTCGACTGCTTCGTAGGCATCCGGTCCAACTGTGTCGTCGATGAAGTGCACGTTGCGACCGAGAAGGCGGGCAAGCACGCGACGCACTGGACGCAGGCTGAACTGCGGGTCCGGCTTGCCCTGTGGCCGTCCAAGATGGCTCACGATTATCACACGAGCTCCGTGGTCGACCAAGTAGCGCAGAGTGGGCAATGCAGCACGCACACGAGTGTCGTCGATCACGGCACCGTCGGAGAGTGGCACGTTGAAGTCCACCCTCACCAGAACGCGCTTGCCCTGTACGTCGACATCGCGAACCGTCTTCTTGGCGAACATTCAGTCCCTCCTTGGAACGTAATCGCGGGAGCGGGCAGCGCAACTGCGCAGACCCGCCCCCGTCGCTCATGAATCCTTCAGGTACCTTCGCCATGACGAACTTGACGAGGTCCTTCACACGATTCGAATAGCCCCACTCGTTGTCGTACCACGAGATGCACTTGACCATATTGCCGTGGACCATGGTGGCACTTGCATCATATATCGACGAGTGCGGATCTCCCACTATGTCCGAGGACACGATGGGATCCTCCGTATACATGAGGATTCCCTTCATGGGGCCGTCAGCTGCGGCCTTCATGGCAGCGTTGACCTCGTCGACAGTGACTTCGCGACCGAGTTCAGCAACGAGATCGACGACTGATCCGTCCGGCACTGGGACACGCATGGCCATGCCGTCGAGCTTGCCCTTGAGCTCCGGGAGCACTAGTGAGATAGCCTTCGCAGCGCCAGTCGTTGTGGGGATGATGTTGGCAGCCGCCGCACGCGAACGTCGCAGATCGGAGTGCGGAAGGTCGAGTATCCGCTGATCATTCGTGTAGGCGTGGATGGTGGTCATGAGACCACGCTTGAGTCCGAAACTGTCCACGAGCACCTTGGTGAACGGCGCGAGACAGTTCGTGGTACAGGATGCGTTGGAGATGATGTTATGGGATGCGGAATCGTACTCGCCGTCGTTCACGCCCATGACGATCGTGATGTCCTCGTTCTTGGCAGGAGCGGAGATGATGACCTTCTTGGCGCCAGCGTCGCGATGAGCCTGTGCCTTGTGCGCGTCGGTGAAGAAGCCGGTCGACTCAACGACCGTGTCCACACTAAGCTCGCCCCAAGGGAGTGAACCGGGGTCACGCTCGGAGAGAACCTTCACAAAGCGGCCATCGATCGTGAAACCGCCGTCGACAACCTCAACTGAATCCCCAAAACGACCGTGCACAGAGTCGTACTTGAGCAAGTGTGCCAGAGTCTTGGCATCCGTGAGGTCGTTGACCGCCACGACTTCCACTGCAGGATCGGCTTCACACGCACGGAAAACCAGGCGGCCGATTCGGCCGAACCCGTTGATACCCAATTTGATCGTCAAGACAGTTCCCTCCTCTGTGTACGGACTTCTGCCATATTCCAAGCCCACGTCTACCTGCGACCCGGGCGTCCGGCCTTTCTTGTACCCCTCCGGCGAGACATGTCCCCGCCCGATCCATCCGTGAGGTCGGCGGCAAGGTCCTCGAGCCGCCGGATCCTAGGATATACCGCAGACTTGGAAAGCGGGGGCTCTGCGAGCTCGCCCAGTTCTCTCAGGCTCACGTCCGGATGCTCCAGGCGCAAACCAGCCAACTCCTGAAGC
>JAQIBK010000201.1 GCA_027859125.1 Actinomycetota bacterium
CGTTCAGTTCGAGGCTCCGGAGACTGAAACGCCGGAGAGCACGACGGAGTCCTCGAGCACGGCAGTCTTGAATGGAGTATCATTCACCGTCCCTGCGGGCTCATTCACGGCGATTGTGGGAAAGTCCGGCGGGGGCAAATCGACACTGGTCGAGTTGATTCCGCGTCTTCGCGATGCCTCGGCTGGCACGATCACCTTTGGTGGGGTCAACATAAAGGAGTTCGATGTGGGCTCGCTAAGAAAAGGGATTGGTTACCTCACGCAGAGCGCCATGCTGTTCAATGACACGGTTCGGAATAATCTTGTCTACGGTCTTGATTATGAGCCCTCCGAGGATCAGATTCGCAGTGCGCTTGAGGGAGCATACGCTGCCTTTGTCTATGATCTTCCGCAAGGGCTGGAAACAAGGTTGGGTGATCGGGGTGTTCGATTTTCCGGAGGAGAGCGTCAGCGCATCGGGCTTGCCAGGGTACTGCTGGAGGATAGCTCCATCCTCGTTCTCGATGAACCTACAAGTGCGCTGGACTCCGAGTCGGAGGCGTACATCCAGGAGGCTTTGGCGAAGCTTCATGGCAAGAAGACGATCATTGTGATTGCCCATCGTCTCGCGACTGTGATAGAGGCAGATCAGCTGTTGGTCATTGATGAGGGTCGGATAGTGGAGCGGGGCACCCATGCCGAACTGATGGGTGACGGACGGGTATACCAGAAGTTGTTTGAGAGTCAGTTGTTGTGAAGATCGATCCGCTCAAGGGCTGCTGACAAGAGCTGTGTATAAGGCAAAGGAGGCGCGTGTAGATGAAGGCGAACATACAGGCAGCGGGTTTGTGTACGCGATTTCTCCCGGTTACAAAGTCTCAGCCAAAAGAGATGCTGCCATGGGTGGCCTCACTCGAGAAGATGGTGAGGTAACACCAATGATCCCATACGGGCGCCAATGGATTTCGGAGGAAGACATCGCTGCTGTGGTGGACGTCCTGAGGTCTGACCTGATCACGCAAGGACCCATGTCCGACCGTTTTGAGCGAACGGTGGCTGAGTATTGTGGGGCGAAGTACGCTGTGGCCGTATCGAACGGGACCGCGGCACTTCACCTGGCTGTTATGGCACTGGGTCTCGGTCCTGGTGGACTCCTGTGGACCACGCCGATCACATTCGTTGCTTCCGCCAACTGTGCTCGGTACGTGGGTGCAGATGTTGACTTCGTGGATATTGACCCGAAAACGCTGAACATGAGTATCGATGCGTTGGCCACGAAACTCATGGAGGCCGAACGCGCGGGTAGACTCCCGGACATTGTGGTGCCAGTCCATTTCGCGGGCTCCTCGTGCGACATGGAGGGCCTGGCCGCACTTGCCGATCGCTACGGATTCAAGATTCTTGAGGACGCCGCCCATGGAATCGGGGGACGATACCGTGACACACAGGTGGGGTCCTGCGCATATTCTGATGTGACGACCCTCAGTTTCCACCCCGTGAAAATCGTGACCACCGGCGAGGGTGGTCTCTTGCTCACAAACGACGAAGAGGTTGCACGTCAAGCACGTTTGCTTCATACGCACGGAGTTACGCGAGAAGAGTCACTAATGCAGGGTCCGTCCGATGGGCCCTGGTACTACCAGCAAGTCGCTCTTGGGTACAATTTCCGCATCACCGATATGCAGGCGGCTCTAGGCGTGAGCCAAATGACACGTCTCGACGAGTTCATCGCTCGTCGTAATGAGATTGCGCAGACATACATAGAAGCGTTTGCCAGTCTGCCCGTGCGCTGCCAGCAGGTTCCTGCGGATGTCGTTTCCGCATACCATCTGTTCGTTATTGAGCTTGAGCGGCATGATCGTGCCGAAATATATGAGCGTTTGCGCGAGCTAAATGTCGGCTCTGCTGTCCACTACATTCCAGTGCACCTGCAGCCGTACTACCGTGATCTCGGGTTTGCACCTGGGGATCTCCCTAACGCCGAGGCTTACTACTCGCGTGCAATCACGCTGCCGATGTACCCAAAAATGGGGGACAGCGATGTGCGGGCGGTCATCGGCGCAGTCACATCGGTGCTGAGTTGACAATGGCTCCCGACTACCCACGAGTGGCCGTCTTGACCGAGGCGGGGCCGGCGGTTGGGCTTGGACATCTCGCGCGTTGTGTCGCCCTCTACGATGCGTTCTGTTCAATTGGCTTCTCGTGTAATCTTGTTGTGGCGGGTGACGCACCCTCGCACATCACTGAATCGCGAAAAGTGAATCTGCTTGATTGGCATAGCTCAACCGTTGCGACCGGCATTGTTGAGGGAGCAGGAATTGTTGTCATCGATTCCTATTTGGCGAACCAGTCGGTGTATCGTGCAGTCGCAGAGCGATCACGTGTTGCCGTCTACCTTGACGATACTGCCAGGCTGCCATATCCGTCTGGTTTCGTGGTGAACGGGAATCCAGCGGCATCAGAGATAGGTATTGAGCTAGGGTTGGGCACAACAGCTCTTCTGGGTCCGCAATATCAGATCCTGAGGGAGCAGTTTTCGGCAGGAGAGCCTCATCCGATTTGCCCAGTGATTGAGCGGATTCTTGTCGTCTCTGGAGGTGCCGATGTCAAAGGGGCACTTCGAGCAATGGCAGAGACCGCATATACTAGTCTGCCCACTGCCGAGCTTGATCTAGTAGATGAGCCTCGTACAGCTCAGGAGATGCGTGACGCGATGCTTGCGGCGGACATTGCCGTCACTGCGGCCGGTCAGACAATCTACGAACTAGCCGCACTCGGTGTTCCGGCGGTTGCCGTGTGCGTTGCGGACAACCAAGTCGCGCAGGCCCAGGCGTTTGAGCGTGCGGGAGCGCTCCGAATCGCAGGGGCCTGGGGGAGGTCAAACCCTATGGAACACATTCCGGAACTACTGATGGATCTCGCTGCCCCAGACATTCGGGCCTGCATGTCTGTGGCCGGGCAACGCTTGGTTGATGGAAGGGGAGCATTTCGCGTAGCGCAAATGTGTTCGCGCGCCTATCGTAAAACTGCCTCCCGCGCCGGGGGGCACGCATGAAGGTTCTACTTCTCGGCCCGTCAAGACCGATCATAGAACAGTGTATTGGGCGCAGCGGTGATGTTGTGCAGCAGATGGAGGAACGCCTGCACATTGAACATCCCATTCTCGAGGGAGTGGAGTTCATTGTCAGCTATGGGTACAGGTATATGGTTCCAGCTGACGTGCTTGCCCGTTTTGCTTCTCGTGCGGTCAACCTGCACATATCCCTACTCCCATGGAATCGTGGGGCGGACCCGAATCTCTGGAGCTATTTGGAGAACACACCAAAGGGCGTGACCATACATGTGCTCGATTCGGGTTTGGACACCGGTCCCATTCTGGCTCAAATCGAGACACCCTTCCTCGAGAGCGACACTCTTCGAACTAGCTACGAGAGTCTCACGAAGCACTTGGAGAGCCTTTTTTGTGATCTATGGCCGGAGCTTCGTCGTGGAGATGCAGCGATCACACCACAACATGGGGGAGGAACGATACATCGGAGCGCTGAGAAGCAGGCCTACGAGCACTTGTTGACGAATGGATGGGATACTCCAGTTATGGACCTAGTCGGGCGAGCCCTTAAGGG